>NZ_CP025025.1:713838-873838 GCF_002874535.1 Mesobacillus jeotgali | reverse complement strand
TCGGGTCTACGACCACATACTCATTCGCCCTATTCAGACTCGCTTTCGCTGCGGCTCCGTCTTCTCAACTTAACCTTGCATGTAATCGTAACTCGCCGGTTCATTCTACAAAAGGCACGCCATCACCCATTAACGGGCTCTGACTACTTGTAGGCACACGGTTTCAGGATCTCTTTCACTCCCCTTCCGGGGTGCTTTTCACCTTTCCCTCACGGTACTGGTTCACTATCGGTCACTAGGGAGTATTTAGCCTTGGGAGATGGTCCTCCCAGCTTCCGACGGGATTTCTCGTGTCCCGCCGTACTCAGGATCCACTCAGGAGGGAACGAAGTTTCAACTACAGGGTTTTTACCTTCTCTGACGGGCCTTTCCAGACCACTTCATCTACCCCGTTCCTTTGTAACTCCATGTTGAGTGTCCTACAACCCCAAGAGGCAAGCCTCTTGGTTTGGGCTATGTCCCGTTTCGCTCGCCGCTACTCAGGGAATCGCGTTTGCTTTCTCTTCCTCCGGGTACTTAGATGTTTCAGTTCCCCGGGTCTGCCTTCAATACCCTATGTATTCAGGTAAAGATACTGTTCCATTACGAACAGTGGGTTTCCCCATTCGGAAATCTCCGGATCAAAGCTTACTTACAGCTCCCCGAAGCATATCGGTGTTAGTCCCGTCCTTCATCGGCTCCTAGTGCCAAGGCATCCACCGTGCGCCCTTTCTAACTTAACCTAAAAGGTCATTTCTCTATTGAATAGAGAGAAAACTAAAATGGCGATCACTCGGTTTTTTCTTGGTTCTTCTTACTTACGATTATCTAGTTTTCAAGGAACAAAAAAGTCTTGAGGCAATTGCTCCCTCAAAACTAAACAAACAAGCAGTCAACATCATAGACCATAAGGTCTAAGTTCCGATTGCCTTTACGGCAATATCCTTAGAAAGGAGGTGATCCAGCCGCACCTTCCGATACGGCTACCTTGTTACGACTTCACCCCAATCATCTGTCCCACCTTAGGCGGCTGGCTCCAAAAGGTTACCCCACCGACTTCGGGTGTTACAAACTCTCGTGGTGTGACGGGCGGTGTGTACAAGGCCCGGGAACGTATTCACCGCGGCATGCTGATCCGCGATTACTAGCGATTCCGGCTTCATGCAGGCGAGTTGCAGCCTGCAATCCGAACTGAGAATGGATTTATGGGATTGGCTCGACCTCGCGGCTTCGCGACCCTTTGTTCCATCCATTGTAGCACGTGTGTAGCCCAGGTCATAAGGGGCATGATGATTTGACGTCATCCCCACCTTCCTCCGGTTTGTCACCGGCAGTCACCTTAGAGTGCCCAACTGAATGCTGGCAACTAAGATCAAGGGTTGCGCTCGTTGCGGGACTTAACCCAACATCTCACGACACGAGCTGACGACAACCATGCACCACCTGTCACTCTGTCCCCCGAAGGGGAACGCCCTATCTCTAGGGTTGTCAGAGGATGTCAAGACCTGGTAAGGTTCTTCGCGTTGCTTCGAATTAAACCACATGCTCCACCGCTTGTGCGGGCCCCCGTCAATTCCTTTGAGTTTCAGCCTTGCGGCCGTACTCCCCAGGCGGAGTGCTTAATGCGTTTGCTGCAGCACTAAAGGGCGGAAACCCTCTAACACTTAGCACTCATCGTTTACGGCGTGGACTACCAGGGTATCTAATCCTGTTCGCTCCCCACGCTTTCGCGCCTCAGCGTCAGTTACAGACCAGAGAGCCGCCTTCGCCACTGGTGTTCCTCCACATCTCTACGCATTTCACCGCTACACGTGGAATTCCGCTCTCCTCTTCTGCACTCAAGTTCCCCAGTTTCCAATGACCCTCCCCGGTTGAGCCGGGGGCTTTCACATCAGACTTAAGGAACCGCCTGCGCGCGCTTTACGCCCAATAATTCCGGACAACGCTTGCCACCTACGTATTACCGCGGCTGCTGGCACGTAGTTAGCCGTGGCTTTCTGGTCAGGTACCGTCAAGGTACCGGCAGTTACTCCGATACTTGTTCTTCCCTGACAACAGAACTTTACGACCCGAAGGCCTTCATCGTTCACGCGGCGTTGCTCCGTCAGACTTTCGTCCATTGCGGAAGATTCCCTACTGCTGCCTCCCGTAGGAGTCTGGGCCGTGTCTCAGTCCCAGTGTGGCCGATCACCCTCTCAGGTCGGCTACGCATCGTTGCCTTGGTGAGCCGTTACCTCACCAACTAGCTAATGCGCCGCGGGCCCATCTGTAAGTGACAGCCGAAACCGTCTTTCAGCTTTCCCTCATGTGAGGGAAAGGATTATCCGGTATTAGCTCCGGTTTCCCGAAGTTATCCCAGTCTTACAGGCAGGTTGCCCACGTGTTACTCACCCGTCCGCCGCTGATCTTCAAAAGCAAGCTAATGAAGATCCGCTCGACTTGCATGTATTAGGCACGCCGCCAGCGTTCGTCCTGAGCCAGGATCAAACTCTCCAAGAAAGAGTTATGAGTTAGCTCATAAAGTTAAAACGTTGGCTCATGTCTTCTTTAATAGAAGCATGATAAATTTATTGTTTGTTGACGCTTGTTTGTTTAGTTTTCAAAGAGCAAGTTAGTTAGCGTATCGCCCAGAAGCGACTTTACCAATATAACATCTGGTGTTTTTTCTGTCAACAACTTTTTCTGAAAAATGTTATCGACCGAAAAGTACTTTTAAATTTTCAACCGTCTGCCGCGAAAATGTTTTTGCTGTGTTCCGCAGCGACGGTTATTAATATACCAAGTAAATTTCAAATGGTCAATAGCTTTTTTTGTTTTTTTAGGATAATTTTTCTGCTGATTTATAATACCTGTGGAAAATACCTTGTCCTTTTGTTGCGACATTGACTACATCAAGGATTTTCTTTTCAATCAAATACTCCACAAGAATGCCAAGATCTACAGAGTAGGGAGCCAACTCAGGATGTGTCATCAATTCATTGAATGACCAGTATTCTTTACTCTCCATCACCTCAAGCAAATGCTGGCTGCCAACCTTGGTTCTTTTGTGGATCAAAAATTCACTGGCCAGGAATAATAGCTCCAGCCGCTTTTCAATGGACTCTTCACTGCAAATCAATTCTTCATATAACTTATATATTTCCGGTTCAATCTGTTTGACTTGATGCCACACTGTAATCTCTGGATGGAAGCCATTTTCGATTACCGCTAACCTTGCCAGGTGATGAAGCGAATGGACAACGTGATTATAAGCATCCAAATAATTAAAGTTGTCAAAGAGTACTTTTCCATCAGAATACCTTCTGATCAATTTAGCAAACTCGATGCCCATTTTTATTTTTCGGCCAAAGAAAGGAAACTCCCTGAGTTCATGCTTTAGGTTGGCAATCCGTTCATTCCTGTCAAAAACAATCTTCCCATTGTACAGCCAATCAAATATTTTTTTGTTATTGCCTATTAACAGCCAATCATTGATTTGTTTTTCTGTCACAATATGCATTGCTGCTTTTTTATCTTCATAAGAGTAATGTTTTACAAAGACAGGATCATTATTTTCTTTCACTATAATAAGTAGGATGACATCAAAAGTATCAGTGGCAGCGATGGCTTTTTGCCTCTTCTCAACCACCACTACTCCCACTGTATTAGGATGGCTTGCGCGTTCTTGATAAATCGAACGAAGGATATCCTCCATAATAAACTCCTCCATTTGTTTGTTAGCATATATGTTCGACAATTATATAAAATCTCCTGCATTTCCTCTAGACATTTTTCGACATTGGCTTAGACTTTTTTATGATTATCTTGCCGCAAATGGTATGATATAGTTAGATTTTAGGGAGGGAAATTCCAATGGCTAAGTATTCAAATAAAATTAATAAAATCCGCACGTTTGCGTTGAGCCTTATCTTTATCGGCTTCATCGTAATGTATGCAGGTATTTTCTTTCGGAACTCCCCATTGGTCATGACAATTTTCATGATCCTGGGATTGCTTTTCATTATAGCAAGCACGGTTGTTTATTTTTGGATTGGAATGTTATCGACAAAAACAGTTCAGGTAGTCTGTCCTAATTGCGGCAAGCATACCAAGATGCTTGGGCGGGTGGATATTTGCATGTATTGCAATGAACCTTTAACTCTTGACCCATCTCTTGAAGGCAAAGAGTTTGATGAACAATACAACCGTAAACAACAAAAATAGAACTCGGCGGAAGCCGAGTTCTTTTTAATTTCAAAAAAAGAAACTGATAGCTATTGCCATCAGCAGTTAGATTTAATGAACTTCCTTCGCAGAGCAATCCGGACAAGTACCGTAAATCTCCATTCTGTGGTTACCGACCTTAAAACCCGTTACATGGGAAGCCAAGTGTTCAACTTCGTCAAGGCCTGGGTAATGGAAATCAACGATCTTCCCGCAGTTGTCACAAATAACGTGATAATGGTGGGAAGTCACAAAGTCAAAACGACTTGATGCATCTCCATATGTCAATTCCTTTACCAAACCAACTTCACGGAATACTCTCAAATTGTTATAAACTGTCGCTACGCTCATATTAGGGAATTTCCCTTCAAGCGCTTTATATATTTCATCAGCTGTTGGGTGCGACATTGAGTTTATTAAAAATTCGAGTATCGCATGACGTTGCGGAGTAATACGGACTCCTGTATCCTTCAAGGTATCCAGGGCTTCTTTTAACTGACTCTGTACCACCGCCATGCACCTCACTTTACTTAAAATTATCATTCTTATTTTATAATATTTATAAATAGTGTACTAATTTCATTCCACTTTTGTCAATATTGCCACATCACAAACATTTACAATTGCTGTATTCGGGTTAATCTTGATGCAATGTCTGTTCCTTTGACCCCAGATGCATATTCACATATCTCGCCGCGACAAACAGGAAGTCAGATAGTCGATTCAAATAAGAAAGGACAAGTGGGCTAACTTCTTCTCCCAGTTCAACAGCCTGCCGTTCTGCACGTCTTGCAACAGTCCTCGCTACATGCAGCGCTGCTCCGGCCTGATGGCCTCCAGGGAGAATAAAGTTGGTCAATTGCGGAAGTGCTGCATCCCAGGCATCAATCTTGGTCTCTAGCTCTTCGATATCTTTTTCCTCAAGAGTCCACTTCACATTTTTTCCAGCTGGTGTAGCTAGTTCTGCACCGACATGAAACAATGCCGTTTGGATTTTATGGAACATTTCCTGCATTTCTTCTTTGCCGCTGAAATACTCTCCGTTCAAATAACTTAATGCCAGCCCAATCATTGAATTCGTTTCATCACATGTTCCGTAAGCTTCTACACGTTTATCATTCTTAGCTACCCTTGTTCCATAAATAAGAGAAGTTGTTCCTTTATCACCTGTCTTTGTATAGATCTTCATCTCCTAGTACCCCCTGTCCATGTCTATTACATTAAGATAATTCGAATCGTTTTTAATATATGTATGCAGATTATGTTTGAAAATTTCAAAAGATCTTGGCAGATAGTTTTTCGTAAGGCTTGAAATATGAGGCGTGACCGTTACATTCTCCATCATCCAGAATGGGTGGCTTGCTTTCAGTGGTTCCTCGTAAAACACATCCAAATAAGCATGTGCTATCTTTTTTTCCTGAAGTGCAGCTAATAAAACCTCATCCTTAACTAAATCCCCACGACCAATATTAATAAAAACTGCAGAATCCTTCATTAATTCAAAATCGCTAGCATCGAGAAAATGCTTTGTTTCGTTCGTGCTTGGCATTACAGAGACAATGAAATCCGCTTCCGGCAAGGCCTCTCGATAGTTGTCCATCGTAAATTTTTCGTCAGCCCATTCGGCTTCACGGCCACTTCGGTTCACACCAATTGTCTTCATATTGAATGCTTTTGCCAGTCGCGCCACTTCTCCGCCAATTGCCCCTATACCTAGAATGAGCAATGTCTTGCCGTATAATTCTCCCATCGGCAATTTACGCTCCCAAGACTCGGCTTGCTCATTAGTCCACAGGGACCGCATTTGCTTAACATGCTGGAGCATCATGCCGATTGTAAATTCAGCCATCGGAATTTTGTGGATACCCCTGACATTGGTAACAAAGATCCCACGCTTCTTGCAAGCCTCGAATGGCATTCTGTCCAATCCGGCAGACATGACCATGATCCACCTTAATTTATCAGTCTTGTAAATTAGTTCTTCAGTTAAATCCTCGCCATATGTAATGAAAATTTCTGCATCCAAAAATAATTCTTCCTTGATTCCTTTATGGAATTCAAAGCTGACTTGAGGAAATTCCTTCTTCACATCTTCCCGCAATACCTCTGCAGGCAGAATCGAGGAGTATATTTTCATTCAGACCAAACCTTTCGTTCTATTGTCATATTAATAATTGTATTAATTTTCACTTTATTAAACAACTTACAAGCCTATAAAAAATCATAAAAAAAGGCGGGCTGTTGTAGCCCGCTAAATCGTTTGAGGAGGTATGCCCTAATACAATGATATTCAGTTAGAGCTAAAATGAATGGACAGAAGCCTGTATTGAAAAAAATAGGCGGCTAATTTTATTATTTCAAACCGTAAAACTCTGCAATGGCCTCTCGGTAGGTGTCCAGCGATTGTTCAACCTTGAAGTTTGATAACATCCCCTGGATCACTGGAATCCGCGGCGATTCTCTTTCCACTTCACTTTCAAGCACCTCCAGCGAAATATTCAAATCTTCGTTATTTTCTAGATTGGAAATCGCATGTTTCATTTTTTTCAGGATCGTTTTAATATCCTGGCCATCCGAAAGGAAGTACGCCTTTGTTTTACTAATAAGATCTTTGACTTTCTCTTCGGAGGCTACAGGATTCTCTCCCTCCAGCCCATCCACTATTGAGTCGACTCTTCTCAAAATATATTCCACTAATTCATCAATCCTGAAGCCGTCCGGACTGAATAACAGCAGTTTCATATATGAGTTAAAAAACCCTTCAAGCATGAGAGCTAAGTCCCAAAGATGCGGTTCAGCTTTTTCTCCATAAATAGCGCGCAAACTCTTTTGATAATAAACTTGCGCTTCATAATACTTGCGGACCATCAATTCCTTTACCTCTTCATTCAAGGGAATTGCCTGTTCCCTTGATTGCATGATGATGAATTCTTTATGTTCAATCATCGTATTGAATAACGCTGTAAGCTGCAATGCAAATTTTTCTCTAGGAGACAGTTGTTCCTGTTCATACACTTCCAGCTTCTTTTCAATATAATCAAAGTAATATTCAAGGATTGCGATCAACAAAGCATCCTTGGATTTAAAGTATAAATAGAATGCCCCCTTGGAGATTCCGCTTTCTGAAACAATTTCCTGAATTGAGGTTGAGGCAAATCCTTTTGTCGCATAGAGCTTAATCGCAGCTTCAATAATTGCTTTTTCCTTTTCCTTCACCCTTAAGCCTCCTCAACATTTAAAAAAATACGAAAGAATGACTGACTGGTCATAGTTTTATTATCCTATCCTATTATAGCTTATAACTAACTCCAATTCAGCAAAAAGACAGCCTCTCCTGGCTGTCCTCAAATTAAAGGTTTTCTTTTATATATTCGAGGGCCTCTTCAACATGACCTTTCACTTTTACTTTTCGCCATTCCTTAACGAGATTGCCATTCTTATCAATGATGAAGGTTGAACGTTCAATCCCCATGTATTCCTTGCCAAAGTTCTTTTTTAGCTTCCAAACTTCGTAATCCTCGGCAGTTTTATGATCCTCATCAGCCAAAAGCAGGAAAGGCAAACCATGTTTTTCAATGAATTTTTCATGTCGATTGATTGGGTCCGGACTGACACCAAGAACGACAGCATTCACTCCTTCAAAACTCTCATGATGATCCCTGAAATCACACGCTTCCGTTGTGCAGCCAGGAGTCATATCCTTCGGGTAAAAATAAAGTACAACATTATTCCCTGCAAAGTCAGATAGTTTGACTGTTTCACCATTGCTGGCCGGCAGTTTAAATTCCGGGGCTTTTTCTCCAATTACTAATGCCATTATGTATCCCTCCAAAATCAGATCTATTTAGCTTTAGCGTATCTAATTTTGCGATGGAATACAAATCAAAGGAATGAGTTATCATCGTTTTTGGTCAAACATGGCCCTCGTTACAAAGGCGGCTGGAATCGTGTAGCCAATAAGTGCTTCTAAAACGGCGATCGCCCGCCCCACACCAACTGGGGCGATATCCCCGTATCCAACTGAAAAAAGTGTAATTGCACTAAAATACATGCTCGTGGACATTCTTTCATATGAAGAGGTGCTCGGTCGCATACTTATATCAGAAAGTACCCATATCCCTCTCAAGTCAAGCAGATAATACAGAAGTCCAAAACCAGCCATGACCGTTGCATAAATCAGCGCAAGTGTAACAAAATTCTCGAATGAAACCTGTTTGCCTTTTATTTTATGTGGAATGAACAGTGTCCGCAAACTTAATAAAATCGCCACTATAATTAAAACGATCGATATATAAAACTGCATTTCCCCAGCCTCATTTCCCGTATCTCTCCTCCCTTCAACTATACGCTCGTAAAAATAGGAGTATGCAAGCAAGTCCGATTCGTATGATGCAAACAAATGTAATTTGCAGAAAGGCAGTATCAGCCCAATACTTCTTCTGACAACTTTTCTCCTTTCACACCCAAACCTGCCTGAAGTTGCCCTTTCTTCTGACAGCTTTCCTCCTTCCAAGCCTAAACCTGTCCGAAGTTCCCCCTTCTTCTGACAGTTTTTCTCCTTTCACACTCGAACCTGTCTGAAGTTGCCCCTTCTTCTGACAGCTTTTCTCCTTTCACATCTAAATCTGTCCGAAGTTGCCCCCTTCTTCTGACAGCTGTTCTCCTTCCACACCCAAACCTGTCTGAAGTCGCCCCTTCTTCTGACAGCTTCTCTCCTTTCACACTCGAACCTGTCCGAAGTCGCCCCTTCTTCTGACAGCTTCTCTCCTTCCACACCCAAACCTGTCTGAAGTTACTCTCACTTCTGACAGCTTTTCTCCTTCCACACCCAAACCTGTCTGAAGTTGCCCCTTCTTCTGACAACTTTTCCCCTTCCAAGCTAAACCTGTCTGAACCAACACAAAAAGACCGCAGCACGTTTTTGGCTGCGGTCTTACTGATTATATTCAGTTCCCGGCTCCGCGGTACCTTTTTACACCTTCATTCCAGATAAAGACAGACAGACCGAAAAATACAAGCCCGATCACTGGTGTCAAAAACGAGTAACCGTACCACTCATCGCGGCCTAGGAAGTAAGCGGCCGGATAGACTCCAACAAAGGCGAATGGCAAGATCCAGGTAAGTACAAACCGGATTGCCTTGTTATAAATATCTACTGGATAACGTCCGTAGTTGCCGATATTGTACATCATCGGCATGATGGAGGTCCGAGCATCGGCCCAGAAGCTGATGCAGGCAATCATCACAAATATGCCGGCGTAAACAAGAACACCACCCATAACAAATAAAACAAACAAGAAAGGATCTGACCAGCTAACATCAAGACCGAGGCGGCTTCCGGCATAAAACATGACGGCCAGCCCAGTCATTGCCCCAAACAATGATTCGAGTTCCATCCGCTCAAGGATAATCTGGAACAGGCTATGAATCGGTCTTGTCAGGATCCTGTCAAGCTCCCCTTTTACAATATACCGCTCATTGAAATCCCAGATGTTGAAGAATGATGAAAAGAGCGCATACGGCACAAGGAAGAATCCGTAAATAAAGATAATTTCATCACGGCTCCAGCCGTTAAGGAATTCGGTATGGTCAAAGACTACCAGGATAAAAATCAGGTTGACAGCCTGGAACAATAAATCTGAAAAAATCTCAACGATCAAATCAGCCCGGTATTCGAGCCTTGTCTTCATATACTGGGCGACATATTGGAAAAACATGCTGATGTAGAACATTCGTCACCCTCCCTGTATAATTAACTGTTTTTTCGCAATGACCCAAAGTATCTGAGTCGGGACGACCAAGATTAACACCCATGCACCCTGCAGCATGAGTCCTTCAACTGCCTCGCTGCCTGTGAAGCCATTTGTAAAAATCATGCTAGGAATATAGCTAATCCCCTGGAATGGCAGGAACCCCATAATTTCCTGGGCCCAGCCTGGAAAAAAGCTGATCGGAAGCAACAATCCCGAAAACAGGTCAATCAGGACACGCTTGGCCCGGATAAGGCCCGTATTATTATATAGAAAGAAAGTGGTGATTCCTGTAAGCAGGTTCAATTGTGTGTTGATGAGAAAGCTAAGCACAATCGAAATCGCGAACAGCGCCCATGTCATGGCATCCGCTGAAAACTCCATAGGGAAAATCAGGGCGACGATGACCATGCCTGGCACCGAGAAAAAGAACAGCCTGAAAATCCCTTCTCCCAGTCCCTGCATCGTTTTCATACCGAGATAGCTGTATGGTCTGATCAATTCAACGGCTACCTTGCCCTCCTTGATCTCCGTCGCCATTTCCCGGTCGATATTGTTGAAATAAAACGCCCTTGCCATCCAGGCAACCGCCACATATGTCGTCATTTGGATAGCACTCAAGCCTTCAATTTCACTTTTCTCGCCGTAAATCGCATTCCAGAGAAAGTAGTAGGCTCCGATATTGATGCTGTAAATCAAGATTCCCGTATAATAATTAGTCCTGTAAGCAAGCATCATTAAAAAACGGATGCGGATCATTTCGATATATTTATCCATGCGGTGTCATCCCTTTATCATAGATATTGCGGATGATTTCTTCTGTGGACGGCTCGTTGATTTTCACGTCCCTGACCTTATAAGCAGCAACCGTACGGGCGATCACCTGGGATACCGTTTCCTCATCATCCCCTGTCACCGCAGTATATACCTGTTTCCTTTCATCCAGCTCCCATTTTATATCAAGGTCACCAGTCAATGTTTCTAGCCGATTGAGTTCAGCTTTTTCAAGGAATTCAAAGCTGATTTCCTTTCCTTCTCCCCATCTTTCCTTCAGGCTTTTCAGCGCACCATCATAAATGATATTTCCTTCATCAAGCATAACGACTCGCTCGCATAATGCTTCGATATCAGTCAGGTCATGGGTCGTAAGCAGGATTGTCGTATTGTACTTTTCATTGATTTCCTTCAGAAACTCCCTGATTTTCAATTTGACAAGCACATCCAAACCAATCGTCGGCTCATCAAGGAACAGCAGCGGCGGATTATGGATCAGTGCGGCCGCAAGTTCACAGCGCATCCTCTGTCCAAGAGAAAGCTTCCGTACCGGCTTATCAAGCAAAGGTTCAAGGTCAAGTGTTTTGATGACATGATCCATATGCTCGTTATACTGGGCGTCTGAAACTTTATATACTTTTTTCAGCAGGCGAAAAGATTCCTGGACCGCAATGTCCCACCAGAGCTGGGAACGCTGCCCGAACACGACGCCAATTGTCTGCACGAATCTTTCTCTTTCCTTATGGGGATTCATGCCATTGACGATGACACTCCCTGAAGTTGGGGTCAGGATCCCGGTCAGCATCTTGATTGTCGTCGATTTCCCGGCCCCATTTTCACCGATGTAACCGACCATCTCTCCCTGTTTGACAGTAAAATTGATATCGTTCACTGCAGGAACGATTTTATAATTACGTGTAAAAAGATCACGGAAGGCTCCCGATAATCCGGAACGGCTAGAATAAGCCTTGAATTCCTTCCGCAATCCGTTCACTTCAATCGCGTTCATGTATATTTCCTCCTTTGGTCACTCAAACAGTTTAGCCAATCCTCCTGGGTAAAACAAATGCTATGCCTGATTACTTTTTCATCATCGTAGATAGTTTGTATGTCTGATTTTCATTTGCAAAACGTGGATAGTTTGTATGTCTGATTCCCTTTTGCAAGTCGTGAATTGTTTGTAAGCTTGATTCCCTTTTGCAAGTAGCGAATAGTTTGTATGCCTGATTCCCTTTTGCAAGTCGTGAATAGTTTGTAAGCCTGATTACCGTTTGCTTGGTTGTGGATAGTTTAACCACAAAAAGAAAGAATGTTGAATGACCAAGGATTTGCTAATTCAAACAAAGCTTCTTTTTCGCTGGAAATGAACGAAAAGTGAAACAATCTGTAAAAAACAGAAATAATGATAAAATAGAAAAGCAGTTACATATAGGAGGTTTTACGATGCAAAGAACGAATTCTGAGCGAATACATACTGAAGCTCTTGAACATATCGTAGGCGGTGTCAATAGTCCATCCCGTTCTTACAAGGCGGTCGGCGGCGGAGCCCCTATCGTGATGGAGCGTGCCCAGGGCGCATACTTCTGGGATGTGGACGGCAATCAATATATCGATTATTTAGCAGCATACGGCCCGATCATTACCGGACATGCTCACCCACATATTACAGAAGCAATCAAAAGGGCCGCTGAGACTGGTGTCCTTTACGGAACACCGACTCCACATGAAGTCAAATTCGCCAAGATGCTGAAGGAAGCAATGCCGGCTCTTGATAAAGTGCGCTTTGTCAACTCTGGGACAGAGGCAGTGATGACGACGATTCGTGTGGCACGTGCCTACACAGGGCGGGATAAAATCATCAAATTCGCGGGCTGTTATCATGGCCATTCTGATCTGGTACTAGTTGCGGCGGGCTCTGGACCATCTACTCTTGGAACTCCAGACTCAGCGGGTGTCCCAAAAAGCATCGCCCAAGAAGTCATCACCGTACCATTCAACGATATTGAACCTTTTAAGAAAGCTCTTGAAAAATGGGGCGACCAGATCGCGGCAGTACTTGTGGAACCGATTGTCGGCAACTTTGGAATCGTCGAGCCTAAACCCGGCTTTTTAGAAGAAGTGAAGGAGCTTACCCATCAGGCTGGTTCGCTGATCATTTTTGATGAAGTCATCACTGCTTTCCGCTTTATGTATGGCGGGGCTCAGGACATGCTGGGTATCACTCCAGATTTGACGGCTATGGGCAAAATCATTGGCGGTGGCCTGCCGATCGGTGCTTACGGCGGACGAGCCGAAGTCATGGAGAAGGTTGCACCACTTGGGCCTGCTTATCAGGCTGGAACGATGGCTGGAAACCCGGCTTCCATTCTTTCAGGCATCGCTTGCCTTGAGGTCCTAAAACAGGATGGTGTCTATGAGTATCTTGACCAGCTCGGCGCGATGCTCGAGGAAGGGATCACAGCTTCAGCTAGCAAGCACGGCATTCCTATTACGATTAATCGCCTGAAAGGTGCATTAACCATATACTTTACAACCGAAAAAATCGAGAACTATGAGCAGGCAGAGAACACTGATGGTGAAATGTTCGCACGGTTCTTCAATCTGATGCTTGAGCAAGGAATCAACCTCGCACCTTCAAAATATGAAGCTTGGTTCGTGACCATCGCCCACTCCCAGGAAGATATCGAAGCAACCCTGCACGCAGTTGATCAGGCATTTTATTCAATGGCCAATGAATAAATATACAGATTTTTATACATAACAGGTACCAACTCGGTGCCTGTTATTTTTTTAACCTTAAATGAAACCGTTTACATTTCAAGGCGTATTTTATTCCTTTCTTCACTTCTGTAATAATCCTCCATCCAAATTAATGTATAATTAATTGATTTCTGAAAATTCTTATGATATGATTGCAATTAATATTTTAAAATTCGCCATTCAAGTGGCCGCTTAAAATCCCTGCTTTAAATTCCCGTCTTAGAGTTACACCCTCATGTACCAAGCTATCAAACAACAGATCATAGATTATTTTTTCAGGAGGTGAAACGGCTTAAAAGACCCTTTATAAGCCGATTTTTATGACAACACAATGGAACCCTTCCCAATTTAGAGAATTTTCAAGATTTGAACACGATGCGTGCGGTATTGTTGCCAGCATTGAAAAAAAGAAAACCCCTACCCGCGAGAATATTTTCCACTGTATCAATGGCCTGGTCACGATGAACCACCGCGCTGGTTTTATCAATGGCGAGGGCGACGGTGTTGGAGTGCACATCGACATTCCACGCGCTCTCTGGAAGGAAAAGCTTTCAGCAGCGGGTGCAGATGTTAATGCCGTCAATAAAGAGAACTTTGTGGTCGGACATGTTTTTATCACAAGGACCGAGCAGGCAAAAGCAATTCAGGAAAAGCTTGAGGCAAAGCTTGCAGAACAGAATATGGAGCTGATTTTTTCATCGATCGATGTTACTGACTCCGGAGCGCTCGGCCCGATTGCGATTCAGGAGAATCCTGTATTCTGGCAGTTCGCAAGCCTTGCAAACGAAGAAGGTCAGGATCTTTCTAGCAAATTATTTAATATGATTGTAGATTTCGAGAAAAACGATCAGGTTCATGTCGCCTCCCTTAGCCAATACCATGCAGTTTATAAGGTAATGGGTGCAGGAGACATCCTTCCGAAATACTATCATGACCTGGCCAGCCCGCTCGTTGCATCCACAATGACACTTGGACACAACCGCTATTCAACTAATACTCTATCAAGCTTTTTCCGTGTCCAGCCGTTCAGCGTCCTAGGCCATAACGGTGAAATCAATACAATTGCAAGACTTCGCGACGAAGCGCGCATGGTCAATGTTCCGCTCGTAAAAGACGGCAGTGACTCACAGGACCTTAGCCGTACACTTGAAACGTTTATTTGTCGTGACGGATATTCCTTGTTTGAGGCAATGGACATGATGTTCCCGCCGATCATCAACGAAATAAAAGCTTATCCGGAACATTTGCAAGATTTATATACTTATATACGCGAAGCATGGGGCCATTTTGCCCAAGGACCTGCAGGCATCATTTCACGCTTTGCTGATGAAGCAGTATTTAGTGTAGACGCATTAGGCCTGCGCCCACTATGGATGGTAGAAACAGAAAGTTCATACCTGTTTTCATCAGAGCCGGGAATTATCCCTTCAACTGAGTACACAGGTGACCCGAAACCTCTAGCACCAGGCGAGAAGGTTGGCCTGAAGTGGAACGGGGATACAGTTGAAGTGTTTGAAATGGACCAATTCCAGAGTGAAGTTTACAAGCGTTTTGCAGAGCGCCTTGCTTTCCAGGAAGCCCGCCATCGCTTAGGCGGTCCACTGCTTGGCAAAACGGTTACAATGACATATCCGGATAAGATTCATAACGGACAATATAAAGCATTTGGTTGGGAGCGTGACCATGTCCAGCTCGTCGAACAGATGGCTGAAAAAGGCGCAGAACCAATCCGTTCGCTCGGACACGATGCCCCGCTTGCCGCTATGAATCCGGAACGCAAGAATATCGCTGATTTTATAAAAGAAAGTGTTGCCGTCGTAACGAATCCAGCAATAGACCGCGATCGTGAAGCTGAACATTTCTCAACACGGACCGTTCTTGGAAAACGCCCTTCCCTTTTCGGCAAGTCGGGAACAGGGAAAGTAGTAGAATTGCTCACGCCTCTGCTTGTTGAAGGAAAGGCAGGCTACGAGGTTTCACAGGAAACTGGGCAGCCAAGCATGGATCAGGTTATCCAGTGCTACCAGGATGATAAACTTGCAGCATACCTGGAAACGGTTTTCCACAATGATGAAACTGTTAAAGAAGCACTTGAAAGGCTTGCTGGTGAAGCAATTGCTGCTGTTAAGGCTGGCAAAACATTGCTTGTTCTTGATGACGCAATGGCCCACCAGGAAAACGCATTGTGGCTTGATCCGCACCTTGTCGTTTCGGCGATCGACCAGGCTCTTGTAAAAGAAGGCTTACGCCGCGACTGCTCTCTCTTGCTGCGTTCCGCTTCATTAAGATCACTGCATGACATCATTGTAGCGCTTGGTCTGGGTGCAGACGCAGTCAGCCCTTACTATATGTTCATGACTGTGCTTGATGAATCCGTCAAGCCGCTTGTTAATCTATACAGCGCCTTGACGAAGGGCCTTGAAAAAGTCATTTCTACTATTGGTATCCATGAATTGCGAGGGTACGGACGTTTATTCTCGAGCATTGGCCTAAACGATGAAGTAGCAGATTATTTAGTGATCGTGAACTTCTTTGGTTCCAATGAACTTGCATACAATTTCGAAACAATGAAAGAAGATGCATTGAAAAGAGCAGAAGATTTCCAGAACGAAAAAGAGCGGATCGGCAAAACATTCCACCTCTTCCCTCGTATCTGGAAAGCAATTGGCGAGGTGGCCTCCACAGGAGATTACAGCGTTTATCGTGAAAAAATTACTGAACAGGAAGAAAACAATCCAACTACGATCCGTCATTTAACTGGATTGAAGAAGGCAGAGACTGGAGTGTCAGCTGAAGAAGTCGAGATTGGTGTAGGCGATCACAGCCTGCCGTTCGTCATCGCATCGATGTCGTTCGGATCACAAAACGAAATTGCGTTCCGTGCCTACGCTGAAGGTGCCGACCGCCTGAACATGGTCAGCATGAACGGCGAGGGCGGCGAAATAAAAGATATGCTTGGAAAGTACCCGCGCACCCGCGGCCAGCAGGTTGCTTCCGGACGTTTCGGCGTGAATGCTGAATTGCTGAACTCCTCCAACCTACTCGAAATAAAGATTGGCCAGGGCGCGAAGCCTGGTGAAGGCGGACACCTTCCTGGGTCGAAGGTTACTGCTAAAATTGCAGAAGCAAGGAATGCGACAATTGGGTCGGATTTGATTTCACCATCAAATAATCATGATATTTACTCAATCGAAGACCTTGCGCAAATGATCCATGAACTTAAGACAGCCAACGACCAGGCCCGCGTTGCCGTTAAGGTCCCTGTCGTTCCGAATATCGGTACGATTGCTGTTGGCATCGCAAAAGCAGGTGCAGACATCATCACCTTGAGCGGCTTCGACGGCGGTACTGGTGCTGCCCGTATCCATGCTCTTCAATATGTTGGTCTCCCGGCTGAGATCGGAATCAAAGCCGCACATAACGCCCTTCTAGAAGCAGGATTGCGCGACAATGTCGAGCTTTGGGCTGACGGCGGCGTAAAGAGCGCAATGGATGTTATTAAATACATGCTGCTTGGAGCAAACCGCGTCGGCTTCGGGACACTGTCCATGCTTGCGATCGGCTGTACGACTTGCCGCGGCTGCCATCTTGACACATGCCATGTCGGTATCGCGACGCAAATCGATTCAGAGGCACAAGCAAAGGAACATGGACTGCGCCGTTTCGTACCGCGCCAGTTCGACCTTGCCGTCCAGGGCATCATGAATCTGTTCACTGCGTTTGGTACCGAGCTTAAATCCCTCGCTGCATCCGCAGGCATCAAAAACCTGCAGGAAGCAGTCGGGCGCTCAGATTTGCTGGAACAAATCAAAGGAAACGATCTGCTTGACTTGACATATTTACTGAAGCCTCTAGAAATCAGCCAGATTGGCCACCAAAAAGAAGCTGCTGCTACGATGGCTTCTGCCCAGCTCCAGGTAGCAGCTGGTGCAGAGTATCTTGATTCCGTGGATGAAGAGCTTCATCAGTCACGAGAATTCCAGGCAGTCACTGCTGAACAGCGAGTACTTGCGAGCAGGGTTTCCTGCCATAGGGTACGCGGAAGATTGGATGGATCTTACCGTAAGCTGGAACCAGTCTCACTCCGTTACAAAGGTTCGATCCTCGGAAATGGACTGGGTGCTTACAACACGGACGGCATCAACATTGAAATTGATGGCGGCAGCCAGGACGGAGTCGGAAAGACTTCATTCGGCGGTACGATTTTAATCGCAAAATCGCCTGGCAAGGACGGCGGATTCTACAATGGTTCTGTCGGAAAAGGATTTGGCTATGGTGCCCAGAAAGGCTTGCTCGTAGCTCAGGGCAATGCAGATGCACGTGCTGGAATCCGTTTATCAGGAGCAGATATGATCATCGGCGGCCTTGTGAAAAAGCCGATTCCTGAAAAAGAATTCGGCAATATCGGAACAAACGCTAATATCAAAGGCTTCGCTTTTGAATATATGACCAACGGCCGCGGACTTGTTCTCGGCGATCCAGGACCTTGGATTTGCGCAGGCATGACAGGCGGTGTCGTTTACCTGAGACACCAGCCGGAGATGGGACTGACACAAGAAGCCATCGCCCGCCGAGTCGCCAAAGGCGCCAAGGTTTCCATCGAGACGCTATCATCAAAAGGCATCGAGGATGTAAAAGAATTACTGGCCAACTACATTGAAATGGTTAAAAACCATGGCCAGGAAAGCGAAGCTGCTGACCTCGCCCTTCTATTGGAACATCCTGAAGATCACTTCATCCAAGTAGTTCCTGTTAAAGAGCAGGCAGACCCAGCAGTATCAACAGAATGATATAAAAAGATGGCTCCGTTTGAGAAACGGGGCCATTTGTTTTTTCATGCATACCTTTCGTGGATTTAGTCTTATTCTTATTAAGGAATATCACATCGATTTTCAGAAATATATTTCGTTTTTAAGGAATATATCCACTTTTTAAGGAATATCCTTCACTATTTCAGGAATATCTCTCATTATTTAGGAATAAGTGATTTTATAGAATACCATTCTAATAGACTTGTAACCACTTACATTTAAAACAGGCTTGTTTTTCGATAAATTGTCGCTTGAACTTATTGGATTTCCGTTGTATAGTACATAATTGTTTAGTTTTGAACAAAATGGTTTAAAGTATTAATTAATGAATGAGATAATCCGTCTCTGAATGAAAGGAATTCACTTCCCATGAAACTTGGTGCCCGCATACTGAAAACGGGAATTGCCATTACACTTGCCTTATTTTTATCGCATATTTTTGATCTTCCATCACCGGTATTTGCCGGGATTGCGGCGATTTTTGCCCTGCAGCCAACTGTATACCGCTCTTATCAATCGATTATTGAACATATCCAGGGCAATCTGATCGGAGCCGCTACCGCTGTCTTATTCGTTATGGCTTTCGGCAACAGCATTTTCATCATCGGCCTTGCCGCGGTTCTTGTCATCACTTTAAACCTTAAGCTGAAGCTGGAAAACACAATATCGCTTTCCCTAGTAACATTGATTGCGATTATGGAGACACCAGGTGACGAATTCATCCAGTTTGCGCTGATCCGTTTCTCGACAATCATGCTTGGGGTTGTATCGGCATTCATTGTCAACCTCGTGTTCCTGCCGCCAAAGTATGAAAATAAGCTGTATTATAAGAGTTCTATTTTATCAGAGGAAATTACGAAGTGGATCAGGCTGAGCACGCGTCACGCTTCCGAGCACCAGCTCCTGAAGGCAGATATCGAGAAACTACGCGAGGCTATCATCAAGCTGGATCAGTTATATATGATGTATAAGGAAGAACGAGATTATTTTAAAAATAATCCACTTGCCAAATCACGTAAGCTTGTTATCTACAGACAGATGATCAACACAGTAAAAAAATCTCTAGAGACATTAAAAAGGCTTCACCGCTATGAAAATGAATTCAACCAGCTTCCAGTTGAGTTTCAGGAAGTCATCCAGCAACAGCTTGATTGCCTCATTAACCATCATGAGCAGGTGATGCTTAAGTACGTTGGCAAAGTAAGGCCTGAAGCATCCTATATTGAGGGTGAAGTCTGCCTGAACAAAGAGCAGCTGTTTGAATTATTTTTAGCGCAAAGAAATGAACTGGCTCAAACGAATAGTCAAATGCTCTATCATGTCATGCAGCTCGTATCGATCATCATGGAATACGGCGAGCAGGTCGAGCACCTGGATACCCTCGTAACCAGCTTCCAGTCCTACCATAAAGATGATAGCAATGTAACGATTGAACAAAATACAGAAATTTAAAAGCAGCTGGGTTATCAGCTGCTTTTTTTCTTACCCATATATCAAGTTAACTTTTCATTCTAGGATCCAATGCATCTCTGAGTCCATCGCCCATTAGGTTGAAGCCCAATACGGTCAGCATGATTGCCAGACCTGGGAAAATCATGGTCCACGGTGCCTGGATCATGAACTGCTTAGCGTCAGCAAGCATCTTGCCCCATTCCGGATTCGGCGCCTCAGCTCCAAGGCCGAGGAATCCAAGAGCGGCAGCTTCAATGATAGCCGTGGCAATCGCCAGTGTTCCCTGGACGATGATTGGTGCCATACTGTTTGGAAGAATGTGCTGGAACAAGATCCTGCTGTCTTTCATCCCAACAGCCTTGGCGGCCATAATGTATTCCTCTTCTTTTACACTTAGGACCCTTGAACGAATCAACCTCCCGAAGTTCGGAATATTGATGATAGCAATCGCAATCAACGCATTTCGTAGTGAAGGCCCTAGAACAGCAACAATCGCGATGGCCAGAAGAATACTTGGAAAAGCGAGCATAATATCAAATATCCTTGAAATGATTGTATCGACCCATCTGCCATAGTATCCAGCAAGAATTCCCAACAGACAGCCGACAACGATTGAACCCATTACCGCAAAGGTGCCTACCCATAAAGAAATCCTAGCACCATATATAACTCTCGATAAGATATCTCGTCCAAAATCATCCGTGCCAAGCCAGTGGTCAGCTGAAGGAGCCTGAAGACGAACCTCCATTTTCTGATCATTGATCCCTTCTGGCGCGATCAAAGGTGCGAAAACTGCCAGCAAGATAAAAAACAAGACGATGGCTGTTCCAACGAGAGCCAATTTATTCTTCTTGAAACTATACCATGCTTCTGCCCAGGGAGACGCCACTTTTTCCTCTACCTGCACGGTTGGCGGCTGAATTTGTTTTTGAGTTGAAATCTCCATCTGCTCTCTCCCCTTCCATCAACGGTATTTGATCCTTGGATCAATTGCTGCATAAAGTAAATCAACTACTAGATTGATAAGTACAAAGATCAGGGCAATAATCAGGATTCCGGACTGGATAACAGGATAATCACGATAATTGATTGCCTCGTAAATATATCGTCCAATACCCGGCCAACTGAAGATTGTCTCAGTCAGGATCGCCCCGCCAAGTAATAGTCCTGTCTGCAAGCCTATGATAGTCAACACAGGGATGATAGCATTTTTAAGGGAGTGCTTATAAACAACCCAGAACATGCTCAAACCCTTTGCCCTTGCAGTCCTGATAAAATCAGACCTCATCACCTCTAGCATTGTAGAGCGAGTAATCCTCGCAATGATAGCCATCGGAATTGTCGCCAGCGCCATTGCCGGCAGCACCAGATGCTTCAGGACCTCGACAAATTGGTCAGTACGTCCCTGAATCAGGGTATCAATGATATAAAAGTTCGTGATCGCATCGACTGGATTCCGCACTTCTTCACGCCCTGAAGTCGGGAGGATATCAAGGTTGATGGCAAACAGCCACTGTTCCATCAAACCTAGCCAGAAAATTGGCATTGATACACCGATAAGCGCAAAGACCATTGCGCCGTAATCAAACCAGGAATTTTGGAACCATGCACTGACGATTCCTGCGTTTACTCCAATGACAATCGCTATTAACATTGCAACAAATGACAATTCCATCGTCGCTGCAAGATATGGCCAGATTTCACTGCTGATCGCTGACTTTGTCCTTAGGGACTCTCCTAAATCACCCGTCAGCAGACCTCCAAGATATGTAAAATATTGTACATACCAAGGCTGGTCAAGCCCCAGCTCTCTTGTTAAATCTGCGATCGCATCTTTAGTGGCCAGCTGCCCGAGAATGACTTGGGCGGGATCGCCAGGGATTGCTCTGATCATAAAAAATACAATAAGTGAAAGACCCAATAGTACAGGAATTAGTGAAAAAATCCTTCTGACAGAATAGGCAAACACCTTCCCACCTCTTTTCTTGATGAAAAGCGTAAGCGCCTTGGTCAGCCCCGACAAGCGCTGGAGGGCCGACCGGTGAAGTCGTTCTTTGACTTCATTGGGCGGACCGAAGCGTCTCGAGGGGCTAGGCGCTGGAGCTAGACATTACTTAAATTGATTAGTTTTATTTTTCAAAAGAAAAGGGAGAATGCATATGTTCTCCCTTTTCCTGATGCATTATTTTTTGAATTCAACCGTTGCAAGCAGGTCAGATCCTGTTGGATGTGCCTTGAAGCCAGTAACGTCTGCTCTTCCTGCAAGGGCAGGCTCAGAGTGGACAAGCGGAATCCAAGGAGCATCTTCTTTAATTAACAATTGAGCTTCTTTATACAGTTTTTCACGTTCAGCCTGGTCATTTGTAGACTGAGCCTTAATGAACAGATCATGTACTTCCTGGTTAGCGTAGCGTGCGTAGTTATTGCTGTCGATATTATCCTGGTCTAAAAGGACATACAGGAAGTTATCAGCGTCACCATTGTCACCAGTCCAGCCAAGCAAGAATGTATCTGCTTCACCCATACGTGCTTTTTCTAGATATGTTGCCCACTCATAAGAAACGATTTTTGCTTTTACGCCAACCTCAGCAAAATCTTTCTGAAGTGCTTCAGCAACTTTCTTTCCATCAGGCATATACGGTCTTGCAACAGGCATTGCCCATAGTTCCATTTCAAAACCCTCTTCAAATCCAGCTTCCTTTAGAAGCTCCTTTGCTTTCTCAGGGTTATATTCATAGCCTTCAACTTCGTCATTATAACCTGCTACCGATTTCGGCATTGGGTTTTTCGCAGGCTCAGCAGCGCCAGCATAGAAAGCATCGATGAGGGCTTGCTTATTAACTGCATAGTTCAATGCCTGACGAACCTTTTTGTCTTTCATCGGCCCGCGCTCGTTGTTCAATCCAAGGTAAGCAACGTTCAAAGATGGACGGTAGAATGTTTGCAGGTCTGCATTACCTTCAATGGCTTCAACATCACTGAAATTCACACCGTCGATAATGTCAACTTCACCAGTATTCAATGCATTCAAACGTGCAGAGTTTTCAGGGATCACGCGGAAAATGACTTCATCAAGCTTCGGAAGACCTTCTTCCCAATAATCTTCGTTTTTCACAAGAGTTACCCTGTCGTTACGCTTCCATTCCTTGAATTTGAATGGTCCAGTACCTACTGGGTTTTCAATAAATTTATCACCGTGCTTTTCGATCGCAGCAGGGCTTGCGATACCAAATGGAGACATGGCAAGGTTTTTGTAGAATGGAGCAAGAATACGGTTCAATGTGAATTCAACTGTATGCTCATCCACTGCCTTAACTTCCTTGATTACATCGCCAAATTGGGAGTTATAGTAGTAGAATTGTTCTTTATTGCCGGCCTTCCAGCGCTCGAAGTTGAATACGACAGCTTCAGCGTTGAAATCAGTGCCGTCATGGAATTTGACACCTTTACGAAGTTTAAGCGTATGCTTCAAACCATCTTCGGATTCTTCCCAGCTTTCAGCAAGGCCAGGATGGATTTCTGTATCCTGCTCACCGAACTCGATGAGAGTTTCGTAGATGTTCTTTGTTACTTTGAAAGCTTCCCCTTCAGTAGTTACAGCTGGATCAAGCGATGTAGAATCGCCGCCGCGGCCAAATACAAGAGTTCCGCCAGACGATGAACCGCCGTCAGAACCAGACTCCCCGCCCGTTTTCTTACCGCCGGATTCATTATTACAGCCGGCAAGCCCTAGGCTAAGGATAAGGATAAAAGCAAAAAACATTAATCCAAAACGCCTTTTCATATTCTTCCCCCTTGTTTTTTCGGACTGGTTTTATATATCCAGTCCACAATATCTATCATCTATGCTGTTTATCCTGCACACATTCCTATCTGGAATAAGATTCTAATCCAAATTAATAAAGGTGGCAGGCAGCAAAATGACCAGGCTCAATTTCCTTCAATACAGGTCTATCAGTCTTGCAGATATCCATACATTCCTTGCATCTTGTATGGAAGGCACATCCCTGCGGCGGATTCGCCGGGCTAGGAATATCCCCTGTCAGCAGCTCCTGTTCCCTTTTCACATCAGGATCAGGGATCGGTACCGCTGAAAGCAAGGCCCTCGTATACGGATGGAGCGGTTTCTCATACAACTTATCGGCTTCAGTGATCTCTACGAGTCTTCCTAAATACATGACTCCAACCCTGTCACTGATATGCCTTACAACTCCAAGGTCGTGTGCTATGAATATATAAGTCAACTGGAATTCCTTCTGCAGGTCCTCCAGAAGATTCAATACTTGTGATTGAATGGAAACATCGAGTGCGGATACAGGTTCATCAGCTATGATCAGCTTCGGTTTTGTCATCAGCGCCCGGGCAATCCCAATTCGCTGCCGCTGTCCGCCGCTGAACTGGTGTGGATACCTTTTTGCATGGTAGCTGCTGAGGCCTACTACCTCAAGCATTTCCTTGACCCTTTGCTTGCGTTCCTTCTTAGTGCCGATTCCATGGACAATCAAAGGTTCCTCAAGGATTTTTTCTACTGTATGCCTTGGGTTCAGTGATGCAAACGGGTCCTGGAAGACCATTTGCATATCCTTACGCGCCTTCCGCATATCGTTGTCCGAGAGAGTGACAAGATCCCTTCCTTCAAAAACGACTTGCCCTTCTGTCGGATCGATCAGCCGCATAAGCATTCTTCCTGTAGTTGATTTGCCGCATCCTGACTCGCCAACAAGTCCAAGTGTTTCACCCTTGTTCACCCAAAAGCTGATATCATCGACAGCTTTCACAGCACCCGTCTGTTTACCAAGGATACCGCCAGTAATAGGAAAATATTTTTTTAACCCATCAACTTTTAACAGTACTTCTGTCATTGGCTACTCCCTCCTTCTCATGCAGCAGGCAGCGAACGGTATGGCCTGGCCTGCCAGTTTCATAGAGTTCAGGATCTTCACTCAGGCATCTGTCCATGACAAATTCGCATCTAGCGGCGAACCTGCAGCCAACCTTAATCGAACCTGGCTTCGGGACGTTGCCAGGAATAGAGTATAAGCGCTCCTGTTTATCTCTGATATCAGGAATTGATTTAAGTAATCCGAGAGTATAAGGGTGCTTCGGATTCTTGAAGATATCCTCTACAAGCCCTTCCTCTACGATTTTTCCGGCATACATAACAACGACACGCTGGCAAACCTCTGCGACAACTCCAAGGTCATGGGTGATCATGATAATCGCCGTATCAAGCTTTACGTTCAGGTCCTTCATCAACGCCAGAATCTGCGCCTGGATGGTCACATCAAGAGCCGTTGTCGGTTCATCAGCAATCAGCACCCGCGGGTGACAGCTCAAAGCCATCGCAATCATCACCCTCTGCCTCATTCCACCAGATAGCTGATGAGGATATTCCTTGATGATTTGTTCTGCTCTTGGCAGTCCGACAAGCTTCAGCATCTCCACAGCCTGCTGATAAGCAGCCTTTTTCCCCAGCTTCTTATGTATTTTCAAAGCCTCCACGAGCTGTTCACCAATTGTGAATAATGGGTTCAACGACGTCATCGGTTCCTGGAAAATCATCGCGATATCATTTCCGCGGATTTCCCGCATTCTTCTTTCCGAAGCGTGTACCAGGTCTTCACCATTGAGAAGGATCTCGCCACCAGCAATTTTTCCCGGAGGCTGGGGAATCAGCTTCATGATTGATAAGGAAGTAACGCTTTTTCCGCTGCCCGATTCTCCTACTATCCCAAGGATTTCTCCTTTGTTAACCGAAAAGCTGACATCATCTACTGCTGGAATCTCACCATCTTTAGTAATAAATGATGTCTTTAAATTTTTCACATCTAAAACCGGAGCATGTACCACTTTTCTACTCCTTTCTATTACCGAAATATTATTGTTGAATAAAAATGACTTATGTCTGTGTAAAACATTTTATATTAAATGCACCGAGATAGTCCACTGATTTTTCTTAATTATTTAAATATAATAATAATTTAGAATAGTTTTAGGCACTTGGTACTATTTGTATGTCAAAAGCTGATAAATTATGACACTTTAGGAATATGAAAAATTACTTGTAGTTAAGTTTTGTTTGTAAAAAAATCCCCGGGTTTTATTCGGGGATTGGTTTGTGGCGATAGGTATAATAAAAACCGAAGCGAAATGCCTCGGTTTCTCGTAGATTATTTAACTTTCTAGCTGTTGGACCTGGAAAAGTCTATGATAGCCTCCCTGCTTTGCCATCAATTCATCATGGCTGCCGTCCTCGATGATTTCTCCGTGCTCAATCAGGACAATCCTGTCGGCATGAGTAATCGTGGATAAACGATGGGCAACAACGAATGTTGTCCTGTCTTTTGCCAGCTTTTCTATCGCTTCCTGAATAAGATGCTCACTCTCAAGATCAAGCGCTGATGTTGCTTCGTCAAGAATTAGAATAGGCGGATTCTTCAGGAACACTCGCGCGATGGCAACACGCTGTTTTTGGCCCCCGGAAAGCTTGACTCCTCTTTCCCCGACTTTAGTATCATAGCCTTCTGGCAGATTCATAATAAAATCATGGGCATTTGCTGCCTTGGCCGCTTGAATGACTTCCTCATCACTGGCTCCAGGCCTGCCCAAAAGGATATTCGATTTGACCGATTCACTGAACAAAATATTATCCTGCGCAACCATGCCGATTTTATCGCGCAGGGAACGGACCTTGAATGAACGGATGTCCTTCCCATCAAGGAGAATTTCTCCATCGGTAACATCGAAGAATCTCGGAATCAGGCTGACAAACGAAGATTTTCCGCCCCCGCTCATTCCGACCAGGGCAATTGTTTCTCCCTTTTTCACCTCTATATTCAAATTCTTAAGTACCGTCTCCCCGTCTTCTTCATAAGAGAAACTTACATTCCTGAAAGAAATATCCCCGTGCACTTTTTGCAGTTCGATTGCACCAGGAGAATCCTTGATATCATATTTTTCATCCATGAATTCGAACACGCGGTCCATTGAAGCAATCGCCTGAGTCAATGTAGTCGATGAATTCACCAGCCTGCGCAGTGGGTTATAAAGTCTGTCGATATAAGCGATGAACGCGGCCATTTCCCCGATGCTGAGATTGCCTTGAAGGACCTGGTACCCGGAAAAGCCAATAACAAGCAGAGGCGCTATATCAGTGATCGTATTGACTACTGCAAATGCTTTTGCGTTCCAGCTTGTATGTTCAAGCGCTTTTGTTAAAAAGTTTTTATTCTGACGGTCAAACTGTGTTTGCTCATAATCCTCAATCGCAAAGCTTTTGATGACAGAAATTCCAGCCACTCTCTCATGCAAATAGCTTTGTACCCCGGCGAGTGCCTGTGACCTTTCCCTCGTAAGCTTCCGAAGATTCCCGAAGAAAAATTTTACCGAAAAAGCGTAAAAAGGAAACAGGATCAATGAGACAAATGTAAGCTTGACATCCATCGAGAACATGATAGCAGCTGCTATCATAATAGTAGCAACGTCAAGCCAAAGATTCATCAGCCCAGTAACAACGAAGGTCTTTGTTTGCTCGACATCATTGATCATCCTTGAGATGACCTCTCCCGCTCTTGTATTGGAATAATATTTATAGCTGAGCTTCTGCATATGGGTAAACAGTCTGTCTCTTATGTCATATAGAATTTTGCTCGCTGTCCACTGCGCAAAATATTGACGATAGTATTCAATTGGCGGCCTGAGCACGACAAAAACAACAATCATGACGCCCATTACCCAAAGCAGTTTATCTATTTTTTCATCTTTGTCCAGTGTTTCATTTCCGATGACATCATCCAGGACAAATTTGATTAAAAGTGGAATCAACAGTGGAATCGCAAATTTAAGGATACCGATGATGATTGTTCCAATAATTTGCAGCCTATATGGTTTGACGAATTTTAAGTATCTGCGGATGCTGCCCAATTTATAGTTCCCCCTTATGGAGCCTTACCTTACCTTGCTGTTGACGAAACAAAAACCTGTTGAATCAATCAACAGGCTGAAGCTTGTCTACCCTGTATGGTTAACGACGATATGTCAAATACCGCTCATAATAAATGTCGATGAAATCAGGCGCAAATGGACCCTTCCTCTGCCTGATCCAGCGTTTGAGCTTTTCAACATTGTATTTCAATATCTTATCGATCACATCAGGGTATTGCATTTCTTTTCGATGGCGTTCATATTCATCTTCATCGAGCAGATTAAACGTCATATCAGGAAAAACTTTAATATCGAGATCATAGTCAATATATTTCAGCGCTTCACCATCAAAAATGAATGGAGAACTAATATTGCAGTAGTAATACACGCCATCTTCCCGAATCATGCCTATAACGTTGAACCATAGCTGAGAATGGAAGTAACAGATTGCAGGCTCTCTCGTAATCCAAGTTCTGCCGTCTGACTCAGTTACGACTGTCCGATCATTCCCGCCAATCACAAGATTTTGCGTTCCTTTCAAGACGGTAGTTTCTTCCCAGACTCGATGGATGTGCCCATTATGCTTATAACTATGTATTTGGATCGGTTCACCTTCTGTGGGTACGCCCATGTTCTTCTCCCCTACTTTCCTTTCCCGGAAACTTTGCAACCTATTTAATGTATATTTATCTAAATTCTTCAAAACGACAAAAGGCAACAAAGAACGATTCCTATTTTTTATTATTATAACGGTTAACGAGAGAATTTAAAACAAAAGAGCCATCGATTTCCTCGATCGCCCAATAAATTTGCCTAAATTTTTATAAAAATTCATTTTTTCACATTTCATTTATTTGCAAGAACCACATTTAACGATAACTGACCGCTAGCTTTTGGTACGTATGGATGACTTCCTCCGTCTGCTTTTCGAACATCTGGTGAATTTCCTTCAGATCCTGCTTTTTCCGGTCAATCTCGATACGAAGATCTTCTAATTCAGCACTTTGCTTAAGGGCATCCAGCTGCTTTTCAATCTCCTGGCATCTTTCCAATTCAGACTGCAGATATAGAAGCTTTTCCATCGTTTGCATTTGTGTAGAAACCAATTCGTTAAATTTATCCATGCTTTTCCACCGCCTGTAAAATTTATCTTTTGTAAGTATTCTTGGGTAGGCGGGAAATTCCTTTGACTAGTTATGTAGAGGAATCGGAACCTTTGTCGAAAGGTGAAACTTGATTTGATGCTGTTCCTATTCGTTGTACTTTCTGCTTCCTCCCGGCATTCACCAGCAACAACGGGAAAAGGCACTCTACGAATTAGAGTGCCTTTCTTTAAGGTGATATTATTGCTGTTGGCCAGAGTTTTGGCCTTTACGAGCTTCAGCTTGCTGGTTTTGCTTACGTACTTCTTGAGCGTTTGTTTCGCTCGCGAATTCAGTGCCGTATTGGCCTTGTCCACCAGCTTGTTGAGCATTTTGCTGCTTCACGTGCTGAATGTTTGTGCCAGCTTGAGTTTGATTAGGTTGTTTTGCCATCGTTTATCACCTCCACGAATAATAGATTAACCATCCGCGGAAGGTGCTATCCGATTTTTTTATACCAAATTCATCCAAATTGTAAATTTTACACTAACAACGAGATACCTCCATCGATGATGAGCGTCTGGCCGCGGATCATGCTGGATTCATCCTTCAGCAGGAACATGATGGCATTGATCATATCGTCTATTTCGACCATTCTTCCAGCAGGGGTTTTCTCTCTAGCCTCTGCAAGTAGTTCCTCTCTATTAGGGAAGTGCGTAAGTGCTTCTGTATCGACCGCCCCGCCTGATACGGCGTTGACTACAATATTTTTCCGGGCAAGCTCGACAGCTAGATAACGTGTCAATGCTTCCAGGGCCGCCTTGGAAACCCCTACGGTTGTATAGTTCTCCAAGTATCGAATCGAGCCTAGTGAACTGATGCTGACAATTTTACCGCCGCCATTCCTTTCCATCAGTTTCGCCGCTTCCTGGGCACAGAACAATAGTGCTTTACTGTTAATGTTCATTGTCCAATCCCAATGTGATTCCTCAAGCTCCATCGCCGGTCGCAGCACGCCTGAAGCTGCATTGTTAACGAAGATATCGAGCCTTCCGAATTCCGCTTCGATTTGTTCGAACATCGCTTTAATTTTGCTGACATCCCCTACATTCGCCTTAACGACAAGTGCCTTCCTGCCAAGAGCTTCGATTTCCGCTGCCGTTTCCTGGGCTGCCTTTTTGCTGCGGGCATAATTGACTACGATGTCATACCCTTCTTCTGCGAGCCTGATGGCTGCCGCTTTACCAATTCCCCGGCTGCTTCCGGTAATAAGTGCAACTTTTTGTGTCATGTGAAAATCCCTTTCTATTCAGTTCTTGCTAAGAAAGCGCAAGCGCCTTGGTCAGCCCCGACTAGCGCTGCCCGACTATAACGCCACATCCCGTGGCTGTCGGGTCTGCACGTCCTGTGCCTCAGATGGCCTGACAGTGAAGTCGTTCTTTGACTTCATTGGGCGGGCCGAAGCGACTCGAGCTGCTCAAAGCTAACGCTTCTCGCAAGATACTCGAGGATGTAATGTTGGGGATGAAAACTGGCTATGCGCTTGAGCGACACTAATCTAAGTGCTGAAAGTTTAAACTTTCATATTAGATCAAAGCAGAACCTTAATTTTGTTTCATTTTAGCCTGTTCAGGTATATATGACAATAAGGAGATGATCCTTGGTCATGAAATCTGTGATAAAAACCTAAGGTACTGAAAACACTATTATTTAGATTGATACTGTTGAGAAAGGATGATTCCTGATGTATGTAGGCCGTGATATGACTGAATTATCGATGATGCCAAAAACTGATTGGAAGGATAGCGAGCTTGCTTTTTTCCATCACTCTCTTCAACAAATGGTGCCATACCTGAATGCCGAAGGCCAGACGATCCATAGGGAGATCGTTGAAGAAATCGAAAGCCGGGGCGGTTTGAACCGCGGTGAAGCTGATTACACTCATGGAACAAAGATCAGTTACGATTAAATAAGAAGGCTGCTAACCCCAATGGTTAGTCAGCCTTTTTATATTCCAGATACTGCTTCAGCATTTTTTGGTATGGTACCGGAAAGGCAAACTCTTTTATTTCCGTCTCGGTAACCAATTTCAGCTGTGGCGTCTCGGAAATTTCGCCAGTAAATTGTCCGCTGAATACCTGTATGTTCCATACCAAATGAGAAAAAACATGGTCGATTTCGCCTATGGAGTCACCTATCTTCGGTGTTAAGGCATAGTTCTCTTCAAAATGCTCAGCCAGCTGATCTCTTTGTCTCTGGAAGTCAAGGCTCAGCTCAACTGTCGGGAACTCCCACAAGTTCGCCAGCAAGCCGGTTCCAGGTCTTTTTCGTATTAGGATCCTTCCTTCACCATCACTGAAAATCCCGGCAGCAAGCTGTACATTTTTCTGCTTTATCTTCTTGGTTTTTACCGGCAATTCATTTTGCACTCCTTCATGGAATGCCTCGCAATGTTCCCTGACCGGACAAAGCAGGCAGGAAGGGGAGGTCGGGGTGCAAATTAGGGCCCCAAGCTCCATTAACGCCTGATTAAAATACGATGGATTTTCGTGCGATATTAGCTCCCTGACCCCTGCTTCAAAAATTTTACGGGATGCAGGCCTGGCAATATCCTCCCGAATTAACAAGATGCGGGATAATACCCTCATGACATTTCCATCGACCGCAGGCTCAGGTTTTCCATAGGCAATACTCAGTATCGCTCCGGCAGTGTATGGGCCTACACCTTTTAAAGCTGAAATCTCTTCCGGAGAATCCGGGACTCTTCCGCCGTATCTTTCATGCACTTCTTTAACAGCGGATTGTAAATTACGAACACGGGAATAATAACCGAGTCCTTCCCATGCTTTGAGGACTTTTTCTTCATCAGCGTGAGATAGCGCCTCTATCGTTGGAAAATTTTCCAAAAATCGATTAAAATAAGGGATGACAGTATCTACTCTAGTTTGTTGGAGCATGATTTCTGATACCCACACTTTGTAAGGATCCTGGTCCTTTCTCCATGGCAGTTCTCGCTGCTCACTTACAAACCATCCTATCAAGTCATCCTGAAAGGATTTTATATCCATTTTATCTATACATTTCTTGATGTCAGTTGCCACTTTCGTTCCTCCAGGTGTTAAACTTTCCGGATATTTGGGAATATAATATTAACGCTTCTGCTTTATCGCCATGAAGCCCATCCGTTCCAATCCGCCCGGGACAAAGTCCTCGAGGATGCCGAAGACCGAATGGTTCCGGGATAGCCGCATTTTTTTCAATGCATGGTAATGGGCTTCAGTCGGGACATAGAATGATTCAATGAAAATATTCTGCTCGTCCGATTGGCTGCACGAAAACATGTCAGCTTCAAAATCAGGAAGCATTGTTGAGATTTTATTGATTGTATCACGGTATTGGCTGAGTAGATCTTGCTTTACTTCATACTGGACGATCATCTGAATCACTTTAATCAGCTCCTTAATGTGTTTCGGTAAAGGACTGATTGATACAGCCCTTTAAAAGTAAACTATTATTCGTATTGTGACAAGGACTTTTACCTGCCAAACGTTGGTTATGAGTAACAGAAATCTTTTAAAAAGGAGGATGTTCGCATGGATACTGGAACCCATGTTGTGATGGGATTCGCTCTTGGCGGGTTAGCCACGCTTGATCCTGCTGTCAGCGGAAGCACCGCCACTGCCTCAAGCGTGCTTATTGCTACACTTGTTGGGTCGCAAATCCCTGATATCGATACTGTTTTGAAGTTGAGGAATAATGCTGTCTATATACGGAACCACCGCGGCATTACCCATTCGATTCCAGCAGTCCTCCTGTGGCCGCTGCTTATTTCTGGGACAATCTACTTTTTCTACCCAGAAGCAAATTTGCTGCATTTATGGATTTGGACATTTATTGCTGTTTTCCTCCATGTTTTTGTCGACATTTTCAATGCCTATGGGACCCAGGCATTGCGTCCTTTTTCGTCGAAATGGGTCGCACTGGGGGTAATCAATACATTTGACCCAATTATTTTTGCGCTTCATGTCGTCGGTTTGTTCCTATGGGCATTTGGATATCACCCTGGATATACTTTTTTAACGATTTACGCAATCCTGGTGCTCTACTATATTTACCGCTTTATCATGAAGCATCGGATCAGACGGGCGGTTGAAAATATTGTTCCAGATGCTACAGAAATCATCATCGCCCCAACAATGAAATTTAATCATTGGCGAGTAGCTGTGATGAATAAGCACCAGTTCTTTGTCGGACGCGGGCACAAGCATCATGTTAGAATACTCGATCAATTCAATCGTGTACCTGTCCCGGAAACTGCGGTCCTGGAAGCAGCAAAAGAAGACAAGAACCTATCAGCATTCCTGTCCTTCTCGCCAGTATATCGCTGGGAATGCGATGAATATGATGACTATTACGAAGTCAGGTTCATTGACCTGCGTTATCGGAGCAACGGGCATTATCCATTCGTCGCTGTCGTGAATCTCAGCAAGGAACTGGAAATCCTCAGCTCTTATACCGGCTGGATATACAGTGAAGAAAAACTACGAAAGAAATTGGAATTCCTTCCTGGAGAAGGATAGGACCGGGTGTTTAGGCGCTCGGTTTTTTTATGTCGATTTTGGTACGGTAGAATGGCCATAATTGTTTTTGAGCTGAAAGTTGGCGCGGCCAGCATTTCTCTATGTGACTCGATTTTCTTAACTCTTTATTATGTGACCGTTATTCCGGATTTTCCACCTTCACGGGAACATGTTTGCTCTTTTTGTGACCGTCACTCCGGGTTTTCCGTCTTCACGGGCACATAGTCGTATTTTTCTGACCTTTACATATTCCCATCAAAAAAAAATCTCCGAAAAAACGGAGATTCTCTTTGTTATGTTTACTCAGCATTCAATAAATGCTTATACTTCGGGTTCCTGGCAACAAATTCATGAAGCTGTCCGCCGTAATTTTCAATCCATTGACGGACCACTTTTTCTGTCATTTCGCTGCCCATATATTTATGTCCGGCTTTTGCGTAGGTTGACTCGAAGTCTCCCCATAAAAGCTCCACCCAAGTCAATGCCTGCTCATACGTGATGCCTTTGTTTTTTTCTTGCAGAAGGCTTGCTAGCTGCTCAAGGTTTTCTTGCAATCGTGATCATCCTTTGCCAATTTTTAATGTAGTTATGAATGCTTGTGTTTATCGAATACTATAAATGCGTGCAGCTTTTTGGCATACACGTAATTTTACCCGTCACGGAGGGCAATATGCGAAATAAAGTAACTAACTTCCCAAACCAGAACAACAATAAGCTCGAGGGTGAACCCCGGGCAAAAGCAGAATATGCTTCAAGAAGAGCTGATGGTACCATCAATACTCATCCGCAGGAGCGGATGTACGCATCATCTCACCGTGAAGATGACACATCAGCGGTCATAAAAGACCATTAAGAAGAAGTTACGTTTTTCAGTTAGACTTTAATCCTACGGGCAAAGCCAGATACTTAAATCTGGTTTTGCTCCAATTTCAACAAAAGGGAAATTGGCAGTGCCTCTTCTCTTCCGTCACCATTTAGACGCGAACCCCAGGCAAATACTCCATTCATGTAATCAATTTTGAAATAGGTTCCTGGGTCCCCATCGATTCCATAGATTTCCCCCGGCTTGAAATCATCCGGGTTCAGCATGTATGATTTGGCCATTGCAATTTTCCGTTCATATACGGCAAGCTCACTGACCATCCCCATCTGTTCTGCTTTTCTAGCCTTGTCACGGAGACTGGCAATTTCCTGGTTTAATTCATATTCAGATAACTCGCTATATCTTTTTTCTCTGCCCATCTATTTTCACTCCTGAGTCATTTTCGTTTTTTGGGATTTTTTCATTACTTGTTTTAGCCATCGAAGCAAGCTACTATAATCATTCAAGCATTTAAGTTATAACTAAATTATAGCATGTTATCTTAAGGAGGCTATCATGAAAGCAATCATTGTGACTGGTGCCGGTACCGGCCTTGGTAAGGAGCTATCGCTTCTTTTGGCCAAACAAGGTTACCATTTGATCCTAACAGGAAGAACTGAAGATACGCTAAAAAAAGTACAAAAACAGATCGAACAAACAGGTGGAAGTGCAACAGACCTTGTGCTTGATCTCCGAAATCTGGAGGATATCAAGGAAAAAGCTTTATTTATCAGCAAAAAACATGAGATTTACGGACTCGTCAACAATGCTGGTCTCGGTTATTTCGGTCCATTCTCAGAGACCTCCGATAAAGAAATTGAAGAGATGTTCCAGACTAACGTTTTTGGGACGATACAGATGACAAAAGCAATTCTCCCTTATCTGGAGTTGCATAATGATGGTTTGGTCATTAATATCGTTTCGACCGCCGGCCTTCGCGGGAAAAAGAATGAAGCGGTATATTGCTCCAGCAAGTTTGCCGTAAGAGGGTTCACAGAGAGTTTACAAAAGGAATATGAAGATTCGGGAATCCGCTTTGTCCCTGCTTACATGGGGGGAATGAATACTCCTTTCTGGAAAGAAAGCGATCATGTTGCTGACCCATCAAGACTTCGATCACCAGCTGAAGTGGCGCAAATCATCATCGAAAATCTGAAAAAAGACGAAATTGTTATCGAATCCAAAAAATCATGACAGTCGTCATGATTTTTTTATTCCTCATTTTCTTTATCAGAAATGAATTCATCAATCATTTCCATTGGAAACCCTTTGCGATATAACGCCATTTTCAGCTTCTGTCTGTATTCACGTTCCGGCAGTTTACAGTATTTGTTGTGCAGCTTCTCACCCTGGACCTTTAATGCATCCATTTCATCATCTTCTTCTTTCTCCACTTTTGTTTCATCCAGGGCAGCCCGGATGATCGCGAAGGAATATCCTTTTCTCTGAAGCATCTGCTCTATTTTCTGTTTAAGGATTTTTGAAGAATCCTTCTTATTCTTCTGTGCATATTTATCACTAAGCTTGATCGCTTTTTCCAACTGTTCATCGAGCGAAACCTCTTCTACTACCTTAGAGATCAAATCTGGAGATATCCCTTTATTCTTTAATTCCAGTTTAATGACCCCGGCTCCCTTGTCTGTCGTATTCAACTGGGTCCGGACAAATGCATTGGCAAATTCCTCGTCATTCAGGAATTTGTATTCATATAATTTATGGATTGCTTCTTTTATGACTGGATCTGCAATTTCCTTTTTCAACAGGTAGTCACGCACCTCAGCTTCAGACCTCATGCGGTGAGCCAAATAATTGATCGCCGTATTATAGGCTTTGCGGATATCATCTTGGAAAAGCATCTCAGTGACGGAAAAATCATCGAGCTCCATCCCTTTTTTTAGGTTGTGCTTAATCAACACATCTTCATCAACGCTGAAGGCATACTCTTCCCCTCGGCCGCTATCGGTAAAAATGCTGTATCTTTCTTTATTATGTTTTTGGACAGAAATCTTTGTGATCACTGGCATGTGATTTTCACCTCTAAAGAAACTTTAACACATTCAAAGGAGGTTTATCATTTTAAAAGAAGTACTATATTAACAAGAGGATTTGTTGAGGAGGATCTTAATGAATATAGCGATTACCGGAGGAACAGGACTTGTCGGTGAAGCGTTGAGCAGTCATTTGGTCAAGGCAGGACACCAAGTATATATTTTAACTCGGAATTCCGATGATTCACGAAGCAGCAATCCTAGGTATATTCAATGGCTAAATCCCGGGGACAGCCCCGAAAAAGAATTAGAGGGCATAGATGCAATTGTGAATCTTGCTGGAGCAACAATCAATAACAAATGGACCGATGAGTATAAACAGAAGATTATTGATAGCCGACTTAAGGCAACAGCTGAGGTCAAAAGAATTATTGAAACATTGCCAATTAAGCCTTCTGTTTTAGTTAATGCAAGTGCTGTTGGCTATTATGGCACCTCAATGAGCCAGGAGTTCACGGAACAATCTAATAAGGGAAATGACTTCCTCTCCGAAACAGTACATCAATGGGAGGGTTCAGCCTCCGAGGTGCAAGACATGGGAGTTCGGCCTGTATTTTGCCGTTTTGGTGTCATTCTTGATAAAAACTACGGTGCTTTGCCTCGGATGGTCCTCCCTTATAAATTTTTTACTGGAGGAAAGATTGGCACGGGCAAGCAATGGCTTTCATGGATCCATATAGAGGATGTTGTACGCGGCATTATTTTCGTGATCGAGAATACTAACGTGAATGGTCCTGTTAATTTCACTGCGCCCTTCCCTGTTACGATGGATCAGTTCGGAGAAACTTTATCCAATGTTCTTAATCGCCCTCACTGGATGCCAGTGCCTTCCTTTGCGCTGAAAATACTGCTGGGAGAAATGAGCATTCTTGTGTTGGAAGGACAGCGTGCCATTCCCGAAAAACTTCTCAATGTGGGCTTTATATTCAAGTATCCTGAACTGGAAAATGCACTCAAAGAAATTTTCGATAAGTAATGCTGTTTAATCCCTTTCAACAAGGAAATACTGCTAAAGTAAATCATTTTGAAAGGATGGATAACAATGGATAAAAAGAAACGTGATAAGACTAAAAGCACTTTATCAAGCATGCAGGAAGTTACATACAGCCATGAATTCAAGAAGGCAGACAGAGCTGCAGGCTATACAAATGGAAAGAGATAATAAGCATTAAGCACCCCTTTATTGCGAAATATAAAAGTACGGAAATGATTTTTTCCGTACTTTTATCCTGAAAGGGGTTTTTTCGAATGGGTCGTTCTCATGGGCATAAAACACGTGACCGAAATAAAGCTTCGCTTCCACAGGTTCCAAAGAATATGAAGTCAGATGGAATCGATGTTGAATTCAACCGTGAGCTTGCCGATCAAGCTGATCTTGAAGCGCTGGCTCGATCTAGAGCTGCAGATGGACGTGCAAAAAAACATCGAAAATAATCCTAATAAAAGAGAAAGCAGAATCCACCGAGGATTCTGCTTTCTCTTTTAAGGGAAGGGGGAATAAATCAACAGTTAGCATCGGGATTTTATTGTGAATGTTTTCACTAACTTTTGATATCTTTACTATACCCTCTCAATTCAAGTTACACAATGGCTTTCACCAATTGTTCAAAATATTAATTTTAGTAGTTATCAACAATAATGTGGAAAGTGTGAACAACTTAGCAAATACCTTACTATTATTGGATTTTTAATCATGCAACGTTAAAAAGGTTTTTTTGTGGATAATGTGTATAAGTCTGTGGAGTACTCGAAAAACAATGGTTTTATCTGTTGATAAGTATGGTGGTAAATAATCGCCATTAATATTTCCCTTATTTCTATGGCTGCAAACCATTATTCATTAGTAAATGCCTAAATAATTTACATTGATAAATCAAATACTATTCCTAATAGGAGTTGATTTTCTTAACAATACGGAGGGATTCCTGATGGCAAGAAGGAATAAAATACTTGTACCTGAAGCAAGAATGGCATTGAATGACTTGAAGGCGCAGGTAGCAGGAACAATGAAATCCGAGGACGCTAAATACGAAACTGCCAAGGAGATTGGTGTCCCATTGAACAAGGGGTATAACGGAGATCTTTCAACAAGAGAAGCAGGTCGAGTTGGAGGCAGACTGGGCGGAAATATGGTTCGCGAGCTCGTTAGAATGGCCCAGGAAAATCTGCGTAAACAGTAAGAGATTTCAACTATTTGTAAAAACGATTGACAGCTGCTGGAAAATATCATATAATGATAAAGCTTCGCCAAAAAGAAGTAACTTGAATCACAACTATAATTATGTAAACAATTAATGGCGTTCTGCTTTTATTTTTAGGTATCAACTTATTCACACTGGATCGGCTTCGGAGCCGTAAGGATACAAGAGAGGTAGGGCTTGTGTCGTTTAGGTTTAAAAATGGTCAAGTGGAAATTGTACCGCGGCAAAGTTTATAATGGATGATTTTTTATACATCTTGTGAAGTAGCAAGTTACTTGAAAGCGAACCGGAATACGGTTCGCTTTTTCAGTTTTATTCATTCAAAATATTAAAACACTACTTCCCTATTTTGCCTTTAATAAGCCCCAAAGAACGATTTGAAGGAATGGATGGTCACCTGGCGATTTAGATGAGCTATGGATGTAGTCAATGGGATGCCTTTTGGACAGACTTCAACACAGTTTTGTGAATTCCCGCAAGTAGTGATTCCCCCTTCACCCATAATCGCCCCTATTCTCTCTTCCTTATGCATTGCTCCTGTAGGATGAGCATTAAATAACCGGACTTGTGATAAGGGAGCAGGCCCAATGAAAGGGGATTGACTGTTGACATTAGGGCATGCCTCAAGACAGCAGCCACAAGTCATACACTTTGAAAGTTCATAAGCCCATTGTCTGGTATCTTCAGCCATCCTAGGCCCTGGCCCTAAATCATGTGTGCCATCAATCGGAATCCAGGCTTTCACCTTTTTTAGGGCATCGAACATACGCTGGCGGTCTACAGCTAAGTCCCTCATTACAGGAAACGTGCTCAATGGCTCAATCCTGATTGGCTGTTCAAGTTGATCAATTAGTGTAGAACAAGCTTGTCTAGGCTTTTCATTTATGATCATTGAACAAGCCCCGCAGACTTCCTCCAGGCAAACAGATTCCCAAATCACAGGTGTTGTTGCTTCTCCTTTGCTGTTTATCGGGTTCTTTTGGATTTCCATCAATGCTGAAATAATGTTCATATTTGATCGATAGGGAATAGAAAACTCTTCATTATAAGGAGAAGAGCTTGGATCCTTCTGCCTTTTTATAATCAGATGAACCTGATTTTTTGGGGATGACATGCTCACTTCACTCCCTTCTTTGTCTTTGTGTAGTCACGTTTTCTTGGTTCAATAAGTGAGACATCCACGTCCTCGTAAAAGAGCTCTGGGAGTTTTGTATTTTTATTGAATCTTGCCATCGTGGTTTTCAGCCATTCCTCATCATTCCTGTCAGGAAACTCAGGTTTGTAATGAGCTCCACGACTTTCATTCCTTTGAAATGCTCCCAGGGTTATAACATGAGCTAAATTGATCATGCCTTCAAGCTGCCTTGTGAAGGATGCCCCTGAGTTGCTCCAACTTGCTGTATCTTCAATATTAATGTTCTCATAACGCTCTTTGAATTCTTGTAGTTTCTCATAGGTAGCCTTTAGCTTTTTATTCTCACGAACAACCGTGACATTTGCCGTCATCAATTCCCCAAGCTCCTTATGTAGAAGATAGGCGTTCTCTTTACCATCCATTTTGAGGATTGACTGATATTTTCTCTCATCTTCCTGAACAAAGTGAGTATAGATACTAGGTGAAAGTGAATCCGACGATTTATCCAACCCATATATATATTCCAGGGCTGAAGGGCCAGCAACCATGCCTCCATATACTGCAGAGAGCAAGGAATTGGCCCCTAGACGGTTCGCTCCATGCTGTGAATAATCGCATTCCCCTGCAGCAAATAAACCGGGAATATTCGTTCTTTGCTGATAATCTACCCACAGTCCTCCCATGGAATAGTGTACAGCCGGAAATATCTTCATAGGCACCTTGCGTGGATCATCACCCATGAACTTTTCATAGATCTCCATGATTCCTCCAAGCTTTATATCAAGCTGGCGTGAATCAATATGTGACAAATCTAGATAGACTTTGTTCTCCCCATCTATTCCTAGTTTCTGGTTCACACAGACATCGAAAATTTCCCTTGTCGCGATATCTCGAGGTACCAAATTTCCATAAGCTGGATATTTTTCCTCAAGGAAATACCATGGTTTTCCGTCTTTGTAGGTCCAGACTCGACCTCCTTCTCCACGCGCTGATTCACTCATTAAGCGATTTTTATCGTCGCCGGGAATCGCAGTAGGATGAATTTGGATGAACTCTCCGTTTGCATAAAGAGCGCCTTGTTCATACAGCCGTGCTGCTGCATAACCAGTATTGATAGTAGAGTTTGTTGATTTGCCAAAAATCAGTCCTGGTCCTCCTGTTGCAATAATGACGGCATCCGCACTGAATGCCTTCATTTCCATTGTCCTGAGATTTTGTGCAGTAATCCCCCTGCAAACTCCTGTATCGTCTATAATTGCCGATACAAATTCCCAATTCTCATATTTAGTTACAAGTCCTTGTGTTTCAAACATTCTAACCTGTTCATCCAAGGCATAGAGCAGCTGCTGCCCGGTTGTGGCACCAGCAAATGCAGTCCGGTGATGCTGGGTCCCGCCAAATCTCCTGAAATCAAGCAGACCTTCCGGTGTACGATTGAACATAACACCCATCCTATCAAACATGTGAATGATCTTGGGTGCTGCTTCGCACATTGCCTTTACAGGTGGTTGGTTTGCCAAAAAGTCCCCGCCATAAACGGAGTCGTCAAAATGCTCCCACGGAGAATCATTCTCTCCTTTCGTATTGACGGCTCCGTTGATTCCTCCCTGCGCACAGACCGAATGCGACCTTTTTACAGGCACAATTGAAAACAAATCTACCATTGTCCCTTTCTCGGCAATCTTGATTGCTGCCATCAGCCCTGCAAGTCCGCCGCCTACAATCACGATTCTTCCTTTTCTCATTCCAATGCCCTCCTATCCAGCTATTATGCAAATGCTAAAATTGCTCGTACACCAATGATGGATAGTACGACAAATAACCCGAAAGTAATATATGAAAAAAATTGTTGTGATTTTGGAGATGTCGTGATTCCCCAGGTAATTAGGAAGGTCCAGACTCCATTGGCAAAGTGATACACTGCCGAAATGATTCCTATGATATACAGAGTCAAGGATAATGGGTTATCTACAATATTGGCCATCAAGTGATAATTGGCTTCTACACCAAAAAACTCCACCTGAATTTTGGTTTCCCAAATATGCCAGGTAACAAAGATAAAGGTAATGACTCCCGTAAGCCTTTGTAAGAAAAACTTCCAATTCCGCATATATCCATATCGGCCGATATTATTTTTTGCCTGAAGTGCAATATAAAGGCCGTATATAGCATGAAAATACATAGGGATAAAAATAATAAACGCCTCAAGAAAATATTTGAATGGCAGATTCACCATGATCCCTGCCGCAGTATTATAAGCATCCTGCCCCCAAGTTGCGGTGTAGTTCACGAAGAGGTGAACAGTCAGGAACACCCCTACTGGGATTATTCCTGATAATGAGTGTAGCTTTCGATATAAATGCTGGTTATTGCCGCGCTCTAACATCAATTTGCCTCCCTTTTCATTCATCCTTTTAAATCAAAACGGCTTCTCTTTGATTTTTCCTTTCCAACAATTCCTTGCCTGCGATACCTGGATGGGTCATCTCAAATGGGTTAAGGATGGTGTCTAACTCTTCTGCTGTCAACACACCCCGTTCAAGCACAATATCACGGACAGCTCTGTTAGCCAATATTGCTTCTCTTGCAACAGATGCAGCTGTTTCATAACCCACGTGAGGGTTGATGGCAGTTATTACGCCGACACTATTATTCACGTAAGCTTCAAGTCTCTCGATATTCGCTGTGATCCCCCTCAAGCAATGTTCATAGAATACATTGAAGACGTTTGTCATGATTTTTATGGACTGTAAAAGGTTGAACACTATGACTGGCTCCATGACATTCAGCTCAAATTGCCCCGCTTCTGATGCCATGCTGATCGTCAAATCGTTACCGACAACTTGGAAAGCACTCTGATTAAGAACTTCTGCCATAACTGGGTTGACCTTACCCGGCATGATGGAGGAACCAGGCTGGCGTGCAGGAAGATTAATCTCACCAAATCCACATCTCGGCCCTGAGGTCATCATCCTTAAATCGTTGGCAACCTTCGACATGTTCAGCATACAAACCTTCAGAGCTGCGGAAACTTCTATATAGCAATCTGTATTTTGTGTTCCATCGACTAGATTCTCCGATCCGGTTAACGGCAACCCAGTGAACTCGCCAAGATATCCGATTGCTTTCTCGATATAGACTGGGTCAGCATTCAGTCCCGTGCCTACAGCAGTTGCTCCCATATTCACCTCATAAAGATGATCCCTAGTAGACTTGACCCTTTTAATATCTCTTTTTAGCACTCTTGCATATGCAGCAAATTCCTGGCCGAGACGAATTGGTACAGCATCCTGCAAATGGGTTCTGCCCATTTTGATAATTCCATCAAACTCATTTGCCTTGTCTATGAATCCCTGATGCAGTATATCCATCACTATTAACAGTTGATTTAGCGTCGAAAGCGTCGATAGATGGATGGCAGTTGGGAAAGAATCATTCGTCGACTGTGCCATATTCACATGTGAATTTGGACTTATTATTTTATAATTGCCTTTAGCTTCCCCAATCAACTCGAGAGCACGGTTCGCAATTACTTCGTTTGTATTCATGTTGATTGATGTACCAGCACCTCCCTGAATTGGGTCCACTATAAACTGGTCATGCAGCTTTCCTTCGACTACTTCATCAGCTGCACGTGCGATGGCATCAGCAATGGTTCGATCCAGCTGGCCAATATCCGCATTCGCAAGTGCTGCTGCTTTCTTTACAATTGCCATTGCCTTGATTAGCGACCCATCTAGCCTAGAGCCAGTAATCGGGAAATTTTCAATAGCTCGTATTGTTTGCACACCATAGTAAGCATCCATAGGGACCAGCTTCTCACCTAGGAAATCCTTTTCAATCCTAAATTGATCCAACATTTCAACCATCTCCATTTCCATCAATAATAGACAGCAGCCCTATAGAATGGCTGCTGTAAGGACTAAACTTTAAAGAACGATTGTACTTAACAGAATTCCTATACCGACTGCTCCAACTGTCGCAACGAGTCCCGGAACCATAAAGCTGTGGTTTAAAATGTATTTACCGATTCTAGTCGTTCCCGTTCTGTCGAAGTTAATTGCCGCTACTACGGTCGGATAGTTCGGAATGAAGAAGTATCCATTTACAGCCGGGAACATTGCGATTAATAACGCTGGATTGATTCCCAGTGTAATCCCAAGCGGCATTAATGTCCGGACTGTAGCTGCCTGGCTATACAGGAGTATAGAAAGGGCGAACAATGCAACAGCGAACAGCCACGGAGCTGCCGTTACTAAATCTGAAATCGAACCTGAAATCAGGGCCATATTTCCCTGAAAGAAGGTATCACCCATCCAGGCGATTCCGAAGATGGCTACAACTGCAGCAGCACCCGCTTTGAAGACACTTCCTGATACGATGTCTTCAACTTTTGGTTTTGCAAAGATAATGATCATTGCTGCGATTGTCAGCATAACAATCTCTATTGCAGCCGGCATACTCATCCTTGTGAAAACACCTTCAATTTCCCATCCAGGTCGCAATTCCTGGAATGAGCCAAGAATAACAACAAGTACTGCTGCCAATAAGAACAGAATAACTGAGAGTTTTGCACCGGGATTTGGATTAAAAGCCTTTTTATCCTTTTTGATTGGAGCAAGGCCTTCTTCTAATCGCTTGAGATATTCTGCATCCATCTTCAGTTCCTTGCCCATTTTGCTGGCAACAAATGCTGCACCCATACACGCGAGGAAGGTAGACGGAATACAGATTAGCAGGATCTGCATGAGACTAATGTTAAAGTCTGCAAGAAGCGCAAGCAGTGCAACAGTTGCAGCTGATATAGGACTGGCCGTAATTGCCTGTTGAGATGCGATAACAGCAATAGACATTGGTCTTTCCGGACGAATGCCGGATTCTCTTGATACCTCTGCAATAACTGGCAATACCGAGTAGGCAACATGGCCAGTACCTGCACATAAAGTAAATAAGTAAGTGACCATTGGAGCAATGAAGGTTATTCTTTTAGGATTCTTGCGTAATGCTTTCTCTGCCAAGTAGACAAGATACTCCATTCCACCCGCTGCTTGAAGAGCTCCAGCAGCCGTAATGACTGCCAAAATCATTAACATTACATCTATTGGTGCCGATGTTGGCTGAAGTCCAAATCCAAAAACCAAAATTCCAAGACCAACACCACCCATTACACCAAGCCCCACACCTCCAAGCCTTGCACCTATGAAGATACATGTCAGTACAATTAAAAATTGTATCCAGAACATTTTGATTACCTCCTTGATTATCTTTCTTTGTCCTGCCTTGAATGAACCATCTCAATGTCTTCTTCTTCTTTATTTGCAGCGAACAACCACCTGCCCTTATTGATTGTGATAACCTTCACAAGTAAATGTACAATAACCAATGCTAATTGATTCCAAGAGAGAAACTGTCCTCCCTCCTTCACATAGTTAGAGTAATCGCCACCCTACTGAAAACTACAAAAAATTACAAAGACAATTTGCTTCTTAATAATATTGTCAAAATTAAACACCTCAAAAAAACTCAGGTAGATTAAAATAAGGTTGTTCATAAGGCTGAAAAAAGTGGAAGTTTGCTAACATGATTGAAAAAAAGAGATGGGGTGGGATATTGAAGGAACGACTGATTCTTTACTTGTTGATTATGATCGCTGTCCCAATAGGTGGAGAGATGAAGTTCTACCCATTTGAAGGTGAAATGAGGGTAAGCCTGGGCACGCCAATTTTTTTCTTCACTCTTTTGTGGTCTAAAAAGTTACATCCATTATTGGCTGGGTTGGCTGCGGGATCGGCAGTTGTCTTGTTTAGGGTTGTATTATTTAGTTTAACCGTAAATACAAACCTCCTGTTTGAAGGTTTTCTTCAGCACTTCCCGGTCTTCTTCTATTATTTGACTTTCGCCTTATTATTTTATTTATTTAAAATCAATACATTATTTAACAGACCTTTCCTTGTTGGATTGCTTGGTGTCATTGTTGAGGTAACAGCAAGTATGATGGAAATCTTTTTTCGATCCTTTATCTCACAATCTCAGATTAATCTGGAGACCTTCTTGACCATTGGAATGATTGCTATCATACGGAGCTTTTTTGTTTTAGGATTCTTTAATATTTTCGTAATCAGAGAAGCTAAATTATCAGAAGATCAACAAAGAAATCGAAATGAACAGATGCTCATGCTAATATCGAATCTTTATGTAGAAATGATTCAGCTAAAGAAGACAATGAAAAATGCCGAAGAGTTAACTGCTGTAAGCTATACATTGTATAGAGAGTTAAAAGAGAAGAAACAAGACGAACATGCCCACTCAGCCCTTAAAATAGCAGGCGAATTACATGAAATCAAAAAAGACAATCAGCGAATTTATGCTGGTTTGACTAAGTTGATGGTTAAAGAAAACATTAGTGACTTCATGGATATTGAAGGGATTTTGAAGGTAATCACCAAGTGCAATGGAAACTATGCAGAATCACTGGGAAAATCAATTGAATTTACAAGTATCGTAGCCGGGGAGCACCCCCCGTATCATACATTTATGCTGTTATCCGTCATTAATAACCTGGCAACAAATGCTGTGGAAGCCATTCATCATACAGGTGATATCCGACTTGATATCGCCCGGAACCAGGATACCTTGGTGATCCAAGTAAAAGATACAGGTCCTGGTATTGATAGTAGGAATAGACAGCATGTATTTGAACCTGGATTCACCACTAAGTTCAGTCAGGAAGGGAACGCTTCCAACGGAATCGGCCTTTCTTATGTTAAGAGTGCTTTAGAAAATATCGGAGGAAAAATCATCCTTGAACCATATGGATTGACCAATGGCTTTAACACAGTTTTCATTATTGAAGTTCCGATTGGAAGTCTTACATTAGGAGGGTAATTAAAATGCGTTTTTTCATTGTGGATGATTCACCAGCTATAAGAGCGATGCTGGCAAATATAATTGAAGACCAGGATTTCGGAACAGTTGTAGGCGAGGCTGAAGATGGTTCTGAAGTATATTCTGATATCCTAGAAGCTAAGGATATTGATATATTGCTGGTTGATTTATTGATGCCAAATCGTGACGGTTTGGAAACTATAAGAGAAATAAGTCCTTCATTCACTGGAAAAGTTATAATGATTTCACAAGTGGAATCGAAAGAACTAATTGGTGAAGCATATAGACTGGGAGTAGATTACTATATTACCAAACCGCTTAATAAGCTTGAAGTATCAAGCGTCATCAAGAAAGTGTGCGAAAACCTGTTACTACAAAAATCACTTGTGGATATACAGCGATCACTCAACATGATTCCAGGATTCAAGACAAAGACAAAGACCCCAAAAAGTACACTTTCGATTGTTGGTGCAGGGAAGGACATCTTATTCGAATTAGGAATCATCAGTGAAAGTGGCAATAAAGATCTTCTGGATTTGCTATGCATCCTTTACGAACATGAGCAGAATGGAGTCAAAGAAATACCTCCCTTGAAAGATTTATTTGAGGAGATCATGAAAAAACGCCTAGGAGTAAACGCTTCTGCTGCTGAAATTCGAAAAGAGGTGAAAGCCGGTGAACAGCGAGTTCGAAGGGCTCTCCAACAGGCCTTAGAACATCTGGCTTCATTAGGCCTGACTGATTATTCGAATCCCAAATTTGAGCATTTTAGCAGTTCCTTTTTTGACTATACACAGGTTCGAATGAAAATGCTTGAGTTAGAAGGCAAAACGGAGATATGTGCAAATCCTCCCCGCTCTAACATAAAAAAATTCATGCAAGCGTTATACATGGAGGCAAGAAAGTCAATCAATTCATAAATACTTATCAAAGTGTAAAGCCCAGTGGGAAAAGTCCACTGGGTCATTGTTTCATTACCACATCACGTTTTACAGAGTCATGCGCAACGTTCGAGCTAGATGTTAAAAATGTAGGGAGTATGATGGTAACTTCCGTCCCAACCCCTTTCTCACTCTTGAATGAAATGGATCCTCCCATCGTTTCTATGATTTTGATTGAAACGGAGGTACCCAGTCCTGTTCCTTTATCTTTGGTTGTATAAAATAATGTACCAAGTCTGGCAATTTGCGCACTATCCATTCCCTTTCCCGTATCTGATATTACAATATATGATTCATTCCCGGTCGAGACCTGACTGATGTTAACTTCCCCGCCCTCATCCGTAGCCTCGATCCCGTTCTTTATAATATTAACAAGAGCTTGTTTCAGCTGGTTCCTGTCCGTTTTTACAAAGATCCCCCACTCCAGCTTGACATTCACCTGGACTCCTTCCTTTGCAGCAAATGCCTCTAAAAGCAATGTGACTTCTGTAATGATTCCCGCCAGCTCGGCACCTTCCATTTTTTCAAATTGAGGCTTGGCAAAATTCAGATAATCATTTATGATGGATTCCGCCCTGCCGAGTTCAGTCAGGACTAAGCTCAAATAGTAATGATTATCCCCTTTTTCTTGCTTATGCATCATCTGTAAGAACCCCTTAACCACTGTTAAAGGATTCCGGATTTCGTGCGCAATGGATGCAGCTAGTTCACCCAGTGTATTCAGTTTTTCAGCGCGCAGGATTTCTTTTTTCATTAAATCCTTTTCGATCAAGGACTCATTCAAAATCGCCACAATCCATACGGCACAAACCTGTATTGCGCCAAAGATCGCGATATTCAACATAATTTGGTTCGTGTTTTCAGCTGATGCTTCATTAATCAACATATTAGCCACAAGAATCACCAGCATTGAAAGTGAAGGCCATAAACCAACAAGGACTGTTGTCCTAATTCTCTTCTTTGCATCGAAGGTCCAAAATTTCTTCATGAACATGAATGGAATTACCGCGGCCAGAAAACCGCTCACATACCCGAGCAACAGGTCTCCACCCATGAATGTCCTTGTTGCCAGATAGGTAACCAATACCATAGTACCTGCAATTGGGCCGCCATATAAAAAGGCCACCACCATCGGCACGTAGCGAAGGTCCCAGTACAAACCGCCATCTTCAAACGAAAAAGCAAGAGAAAGAAACACAGCAACACTTTGCAGCACGCCGCACAAGTAAGGAGATTTCCCAACCCTTTTATTATCAAAAAGGACACTATGAATAAAGATTGGCAGCAGGATAATAAGGACATTTAAAAGAAGTTTCTCAGCAAGCATGTCATAGTCTCCATTCGAAGAGGTTTGGTTTTTATACAGCCCGACGTATGCCTTCTCATATTAGGAATACGACAAACTTTTCATGAATCCTCTATTGCCCGGGAAATTTGTCATATCTTATAAAAAAGTGCATGCGCCTTGGTCAGGTATATAAAGCGTTATCTGCCTAAAACGCTACATCGTGTACAACAAAGGGCTATAGCAATTAAAAAAAGGAACCCGGAGGCTCCCTAATAATTCATTAATGTCTTTTTTTCCAGCTGGCTAGTGAAAAGACTATGGTAAAAACCTTCTTGTTCCAGCAATTCGTCATGGCTGCCATTTTCAATGATTTGCCCATTTTCGATGACAATAATTTGATCTGCGCTTTTAATCGTATTCAACCGGTGGGCGATGATGAAGCTTGTTCTTCCCTTCAGTAGATGCTGGAGGGCTTCCTGGATTTTAAGTTCTGTGATCGTATCAATACTGCTCGTTGCTTCATCAAGAATCAAGATTGACGGATCAGCCAGGATTGCCCTTGCGATGGACAAGAGCTGCTTTTGTCCCTGACTGATGCCAGCATCATCCTGGCTCAACACGGTATCATAGCCTTCTGGTAAGCGTTGGATAAAAGAATGGGCATTTGCTGCCTTTGCAGCATGCTCTACTTCCTTATCAGTTGCGTCCAGTCTGCCGTAGCGGATGTTTTCCCTTATGCTTCCCTGGAAAAGGAATGAATCCTGGAGGACAAATCCCATTTGTGTCCGCAAGCTTTCACGGGTAATTTTTTTGCTATCATATCCATCGATTAAAATTTTACCTTTATCCGGTTCATAAAAGCGTGAAATTAAGTTGATGATCGTGGACTTGCCCGCTCCTGTCGGTCCAACCAAGGCAACACTTTGACCTGGTTCAGCTTTGAAATTCAAATCAGATACGGTATCTCCTCCTTTTTCATATGAAAAAGATACATCCGTGAACTCGACCTTTCCATTGATATTCTTAAGGGGAGCAGCTCCTTTCTCATCGACCGCCTCTTCTTCTGTATCGATGATATCAAAAACCCTGTCAGCTCCTGCGACCGCAGAAAGTAATGTATTAAACTGGTTCGACAGGTCATTCAGAGGTCTAGTGAACTGCCTGGAGTACTCAGTAAAAATGACGATTGTCCCAATCGATACGTACCCTTGAAGCGCAAAGTAGCCGCCAACTGCCGCCACAATGGTGAAGCTCAGGTTATTTAGCATATTCATCAATTTCGGAATAAACCCCGTAAAGGTCTGAGCCCAATAACCGGACTCTTTTAACTTCTTATTTTTAATGCGAAATTCTTCAATTACTTTCGATTCCTGCGAGAAGGATTTAATGATTTTCTGGCCAGAAATCGTTTCTTCAATATAACCATTCATTTCACCAAGCCGGCGCTGCTGTTCTTTGTACAGCCTCCCTGTCCGGCTTGTAATCCACTTCATCCCCATGAACATTAGCGGTACAATGATCATCGTGACCACCGTGAGTAACGGGCTCAGCCAAATCATGACAGCAAGGGTTCCCACCAGTGTAAGTACACTTGAAAAAATCTGGATGACTGAAGAATTCAGAGTTGCGCTGACATTCTCAATATCATTGGTGACCCTGCTCATTAATTCACCATGCTGCCGTTTGTTGAAGAAATCAATCGACAGCTTATGGAAGTGTGTAAAAAGCTGTTTCCTCATTGTATAGACAGTCTTCTGGGCAATCCCAATCATCCAGTAGCTCTGGAGCCACAAGGATAAAGAGTGGAGCCCATACACAACGCCAAGACCGATCAACAGCCAGAGGAATCCATCAGTGGACTCTGTCGCAAAATACTCATCAATTCCCCACCCAATCAGGAATGGTCCCAAAAGACCCAGGGCAGAACTGGCCACAACCATTAATAAGACAAGGATCAGCAGGCTCCTCTGGTCTGCTAGATATGACCATATTCTTCTGACCGTCGGTACAATCCCTCTCGAAGTATTGCTTTGGTCAGCTTTTCTTTCTTTTTGTTTTTTTAACATCCTGCCTTCACCTCCCCGAATTGGGACTCGTAAATAGCCTGATAAAGGGAAGAATGCTTCAGCAGATACTCATGGTCTCCAGATCCAATTAAGGAGCCATCTTCAAGCAAAAGGATTTTATCGGCTTCCTTAGCTGTGCTTATCTTTTGGGTGATGATGACTGTTGTACATTTGTATTGGCTTATCGAATCCAGCAGCCTTGCTTCTGTTTTCAAATCGAGTGCACTTGTACTGTCATCGAGCAACAGAATTCTCGGATTTTTAATTAAAGCACGGGCAATGGATAGTCGTTGCTTCTGTCCGCCCGACAGATTGACGCCCTTTTGCCCGAGAAGTGTATCATATCGATCGGGAAGTTTTTCAACCGTGTCATGGATTTGGGCATCCGAAGCGGCCTTGACCATTTCCTCATAGGTGGCATTCTTTTTGCCCCAGGCAAGATTTTCCTTGATGGAACCAGTGAACAGCATAGCCTCCTGGGGAACGTAGCCAATCCCCTCTCTAAGACTTTTAAGTTTAAATTCTTGGATTCTGCGGCCGTCGATTCGGATTTCCCCACTTGTTACATCATATAACCGGGGGATCAGCTGGAACATCGATGTTTTCCCGGCACCAGTAGCCCCCAATACAGCCACTGTTTCACCAGAGGCAATGGAAAAGGATAGATTCTGGAGTATTGGGATATTGGTGCTCGGAAACTGGAATGACACCTGGTCAAATTCAATTTCCCCTTTGGTAATCCCATACTCCTTACTGCTTTCGATTGTATCTTCCAGGTCGATTTCCTCATTCAGCACATCGGTCACACGCTCAGCAGAGGCTCTGGCACGGGAAAAGACCATAATAATCCATGAAAACATCGAAAAAGCAGTGGTAATCCTGGCTGCATAATTGACGATCGCAACCACTTCACCGACCGAGACGTTTCCAGTCTGGACTTCTATTTTTCCAAACCAAAGAACGGCAATCACACTCAGGTTCATGAATAGCAGCAGGACAGGTATTGTTACCTCAGTAACCCTTAAAGCGAATACAGTCTTATCCTTAAGGTTATTGTTCGCTGTTTCAAATCTTGTACCTTCATAGCCGCCTCTGGCAAAAGCCTTGATCAGCCTCATGCCGACAAGATTTTCCCTCATGACACCGTTCACTTTGTCTAGGCGCTTTTGTACACTTTTAAATAAGCCTGCTGCTTTTGTCATGATCCATATCAGGAAAATCAAAAGAGGCGGGATAATGATGACGAATGCAAGCGACAGTTTCACATTGACGAGCATGGCCATAATGATTCCCCCGATGACCAACAGCGGAGCGCGCATAGCAATCCTCAAGCTCATAAAGAATGTATTTTGCAGCTGTGTTACATCATTGGTGATCCTTGTAATCAAAGAAGATGATGGAAAACTGCCGAAGTTCGTGAATGAAAAGGCCTGGACCTTGGCGAACAGCTTCTCGCGCAAATCATAACCAAAGCTTTGGCCTGCATGGGCAGCGATAAACGAATTCGTGATTCCGGATGCAAATGCAAGAAATGAAATCCCGAGCATTATTCCGCCCAACTTGATGACAGTATCCAGGTCCCTGGCGACAATTCCTTCATCGATGATCCTAGCCATCAGCAGCGGCTGCACTAGTTCAACAGCCAGTTCGACGAGCATCAAGCTCAGCGCAGCCGCAATCGGGATGCGATATGGTTTTACAAATGAAAATATACTCATGAAGATAAGACCCCCGTTGAAACGATCTTGATTATTTCGGCTTACGAATTTTATATGTACTATCATACCTCTTTTGGTGAATTTTTTGAATTGAAAGAGAATAATTTATTTTGCTTTTGAGTGACTAAATTTTTTTTGGCGTCATGATTTATTTTACAACTAAAAAAGCAGCACCGTTTAATTAAGACGATGCTGCTTTAAATATATTAAGAGTTCTGCACTAGATGATCTTTCAACTGATCTCTTAGTGCGCGCTTCAAGAACTTACCGACCGAGGTCTTTGGGATTTCCTCCATGAATATGACATCATCCGGCAGCCACCACTTGGCAAACTGAGGTGCGATGAAGTCGAGCAGTTCCTGCTTATCGAGTTTGTTTTTGTATTGCTCCTTCAGAACGACACAGGCAATCGGGCGTTCTTGCCACTGCTCGTGTGGCACAGCGACGACACTCGCCTCGAATACAGCCTCGTGAGCCATCAGGGCATTCTCAAGATCCACCGATGAAATCCATTCGCCGCCGCTCTTGATCAAGTCCTTCGTGCGGTCGACTAGCTTGATGACACCTTCTTCATCAACAGTGGCCACATCCCCAGTGTACAGCCAGCCATCGCGGAATGCATCTGCCGAACGCTCATCCTTGTAATATTCATCCGCAATCCATGGTCCGCGCAGCAATAGTTCTCCCATTTCCTCGCCATCCCACTTCACTTCGCCATTTCCGCCGACTACTTTCATTTCCAGGCCTGGCACAAGGAGTCCTTGCTTGGAGCGAATGTCTAGAATTTCCTCTTCGTCCAGGCCGACCTGGTAGCTCTTCAGGCGGGATACCGTTGCCAGCGGAGTAGTCTCGGTCATGCCGTACGCATGCAGGAATGGGATTTTGTATTTTGTTTCAAACGCCTTGATCATGCCACGAGGCGCTGCAGAACCACCACAGACAATCGATCTCAGTGAAGAGGTATCATAGCTTCCGTTTTCAAGCTCATTCAGCAGGCCAAGCCAAATCGTCGGCACTCCTGCGGTGAAGGTGACTTTTTCCTGTTCAATAAGATCAGCAAGCAACTTAGGAGTGAATAATGGTCCAGGCAGCACCTGGGTCGAGCCGAACCAAGTCGCAGCGAATGGCAGACCCCAGGCATTGGCATGGAACATCGGGACCACAGGCAATACCACATCGGTTTCCGACAATGCAGCAGTGTCGGCCAATCCAAACGCGAAGCTATGGAGGACGATGCCTCTGTGGGAATAAACAACGCCTTTAGGATTTCCGGTTGTTGCCGATGTATAGCACATTCCTGCTGGATCATTTTCATCGAGATCTTTCACGAATTCAAATTCCGGACTAGCCTCACGAAGAAGTTCCTCATAAGAATAGACTGGCTCCAATGTTGTTTCCGGCAGTTCGTCTTTGTCGGTCATGATGATGTATGCCTCTACCGTTTTAAATTGATCCTTGCTGCGCTCAATCAGCGGCACTAGGTCCTCATCGACAAGCAATACCTTATCTTCTGCATGATTGATAATGTAAGAGACATGTTCTGGCGACAGGCGGATGTTGATTGTATGGAGCACTGCCCCCATGCCTGGAGCGGCAAAGTAGACTTCAAGATGGCGATGGTGATTCCAGGCAAATGTTCCGACCTTGTCGCCCTTTTGGACACCCAGCTTTTCAAGCGCGCTGGCAAGTCTGCGGGTTCTCTCGCCAATCTCCTTATAAGTGAATCGGTGAATACCTGATAGTGTCCGAGACACCACCTGCTTTTTCGGGAAAAACTTTTCTGCTCTTTCCAATAGCGATCCTACTGTCAATGGAACATTCATCATACCGACATTTCCCCTTCCAGTTTTAAAATAGGTATCTTCCTTTTTTATTTGCTGCTTTTTATACTAAGCCACTCTCTTAGAATCTCTTCTGTCTGTTCTCCCTTTTTCGGCGGAGCTGCCCCCTCATGTGACGGCAAATCTCCATGCATTTTAATCTGGCCTTCTGGCATTACAAAATCCTTTTCACTCCAATATGGATAGTGAGCCAGTTCTCCCGCCTCAAGTACAGGTGTTAGGCAGCAATCGATCTTCAAGCCAAAATCCGCCCATTCAGAAAGTGGCTTGCTTTTAAACAGATCAACAAGCTCAAGGTAAACTGGATTTTCGTTATCCGGTCTGGAATAATGAGCGGACAGCCAATCGTCCCTGCCAACAGCCTGGCAAAAGTTGCGCCAGAACTTTGGCTCCAAAGCTCCAAGGCTTACATAGCAGCCGTCCTTCGTTTCGTACAGCCCATATCCAATGACAGTGCCGTTCAGGACTGAAACGCCATTTTGATAGCCTGTTTCTTTTTCAATCAGGACATGGTTTGCCATCAGAGAAGCCATACTGTCAGCAATAGAAATGCAGTGATAGCTGCCTTCCCCTGTTTTCCCCCGGGCTACAAGTGCGGCCAGGATTCGCTCACTAGCCGCCATGCCCCCCATATAGTCTGAAAACGTATGGGTTGGATGAATCGGTCTCCCTGAGCTGTCCTTCATCTGGGCCAGTGCACCACTCAAGCTCATGTAATTTAAATCATGGCTGCCCAGGCTGCTCATATCTCCGTTCCTTCCGTATCCCGTCACCGAGCAATAGACGATTCCAGAGTTGATTTTCTTTATCTCTTCATAACCGAGGCCGAGCTTATCCATCACTCCTGGCCTGAAGCTCTCTACAACCACATCCGCCCTGGCCAGTAAGTCAAGGGCCAGCATCTTTCCTTCTGCCTGCTTCAGATTGATGACAATACTCTTCTTACCGCGGTTATGGGCATTGAACACATATCCTTCCCCTGTATTCCTTGCCGGGTCTCCCTCGGGCGCTTCGATTTTGACAACCTCAGCCCCGAGTTCAGACAGCCTCAGCGTGGCAAAAGGTCCCGGGATATAATTCGTGAAGTCTACTACTTTAATTCCGTCTAACATGTTAAAAAACCCTTTCCACTACGTCGGCTGCCCTTTTGAAAACAATTCTTCCATTTGCTTTCTGAGCATGAACTTTTGGATTTTTCCGCTGGCATTCCTAGGAAGTGCATCTACAAAAAGGTATTTGCGCGGACGTTTGTAATTTGCCAGGCTGTCACTGTTTTTGCACCATTCATCCAATTCCTCTTCTGTTACCTGTGGATCTTTCTTCACGACAAAGGCCGTTACCGATTCACCCCAGCGGTCATCCGGCTGGCCGACGATCGCAACATCAAGGACACCTTCATGTGCATGGAGAACGTCTTCTACCTCACGTGGATAGATGTTTTCACCGCCACTGATGATCATGTCATCCACTCTGTCTTTCACCCATAAATAACCCTCTTCATCCAGGTAGCCAATATCCCCTGAACGGTACCAGCCTTTATACATCGCTTTTCCAGAAGCCTCTTCACGGTTGAAGTAGCCTGACATCATGCATGGACCCTGGACGATGATTTCACCGCTTTCGCCTGGTGGGAGGACGTCGTCTGGATCGGAAGGACCATCCTCCTTCGGCCTGACAATCCTGATTTCATGGTTGAGGCAAGCCTGCCCTGCAGCCCCAGCTTTTGTCAGCTGGTCATCCTCAGACAGGAAAGTGATAGCAGGGCCCATTTCCGTCATTCCATACGCCTGGACCAGCTTGATGCCCAGCTTGTCATGGCAGGCATGGACAAGTGATGGCGCCATAGGTGCAGCTCCGTACAGACCCAGCTTCAGGCTCTGGATATTATAGTCTGATAGATTCTCCTGTAAAAGCATGTTCCACATTGTTGGTGCGGCAAAGAACTTCGTGATTTTTTCCGAATCGATCAGCTCAAGCACTTTCTTTGGCGCGAATTGGTGAAGGATGACATTGCTGCCGCCCACATGGATTCTCGGCAGGAACGCGCAATGTAATTCGGCACAGTGGAACATCGGCGCAGTTACCAAGCCAACATCATTCGCACTCAGTTTGGTTGAACTGACAACGATCAGGCTCTGCTCGACCATATTGCGGTGCTTGTGCATGACACCCTTTGGCCTGCCTGTTGTCCCGCTAGTGTACATGATCGCGTACAGGTCGTTTTCGTCTACCTCGATTTCAACAGGCCGTGTCTCTGCTGCTTCCACTTTTTCATGGTATCTTTGGGCGTATTCCGGTGTATCTCCATCGATGTACCAAAAAGCAATATGCGGGAATCGCTTTTCAATGGCCGTGATGACAGGCTCCACCGCCTTTTCAAAAAGAACGACCTTTGGCTCGGCATCGCTCAGGATAAAAGCAACCTCCTCTCCCATCAGCCTGAAATTGATTGGATTGAAAACCGCTCCAATTTTCGCACAAGCGAAAAACGCAGTACCCAACTCCTCGGTATTAAACGTGAATGTCGAAACTCTGTCGCCTTTCTTCACTCCTTCAGCAAGGAGCGCGTTGGCAAGCCTGTTCACTTCATCATTCCATTCGCTGTAAGTAAAGCGGACATTTTTGCGGACATCATAGAGGGCTTCCTTGTTCGGGAATTTCATTACGGTCAGGTCAAAAATCTTACCGATCGTCGTGCTCATTTGCATTCCTCCTAATTAAATGTCGAGTTTATACTTTACTGAGTTGTTGGATAAAGCAGCCCCGCTTGTGAATCTTCGGGTGCCAAGGGTGCTTATTGGTGACCTGTTCTTTTCTGCTGTTTTTGGGCGTCAATAGCTCTTATTGGTGACCTGTTTTCCTCATTTCTGCTGTTTTCGGGCGCCAATAGCCCTTATTGGTGACCTGTTTTCCTCATTTCTGCTGTTTTTGGGCGCCAATGCCCCTCATTGGTGACCTGTTTATCTCTTTTCTGCTGTTTTTGGGAACCAATAAGGATTAGGAATCTTCTAATCCAGACGTTCAATAATAGTGGCGTTGGCCATCCCGTGCCCTTCGCACATCGTCTGAAGGCCATAACGGCCGCCGGTCCGTTCAAGTTCGTGCATCATCGAAATCATCAGTCGGGCGCCGCTCGCTCCAAGAGGGTGGCCAAGAGCAATTGCCCCGCCATTTGGATTGAGTTTTGCAGGGTCCGCTCCAGTTTCCTTCAGCCATGCCATCGGTACTGGTGCAAATGCTTCGTTCACCTCGAAGACATCAATATCCTCCAGTTTCAAGCCGGCTTTTCTGAGGACTTTTTCTGTTGCCGGAATTGGACCTGTCAGCATCAGCGTCGGGTCCGAACCTACCACAACTCTGGTGTGAACCTTGAATCGCGGTTTCACGCCTAGCTCCTCGGCTTTTTCACGACTCATCAACAATATGGCACCTGCTCCGTCACTGATCTGGCTCGAGTTCCCGGCATGGATGACACCATCCTCTTTAAAGACCGTTTTCAATCCGCCCAAAACTTCAGCTGTCGTTCCTTCGCGAGGTCCTGAATCCTCCGTCATCAAAGTCGTTTCTCCATTTTCGAGGGTGACCTCGAGCGGCATGATTTCTTTCTTAAAATAACCTTCTGCCTGCGCCTTCAAAGCTCGGCGATGGCTTTCTGCAGAGAATTCGTCAAGTTCCTGGCGGGTAAAGCCGTACTTTTCTGCAATCCGTTCCGCGGATAGTCCCTGATGGATCATCTCGTATTGTTCTCTTAATTTAGGGCTGAAAGGGTTAGCTTCCTGGTAATTAGAACCCATTGGAACACGGGTCATATTTTCCACACCGCCGGCGATGACGACATCCATGTCCCCCGCAAGAATCGCCTGGGCAGCAAAATGAACTGCCTGCTGGCTTGACCCGCATTGACGGTCAATCGTGGTTCCTGGTACTTCAATTGGGAAACCGGCAGTCAAAGCCGCGACCCTGGCAATATCCCCTGCCTGTTCACCTGACTGTGTCACACAGCCCAGGATGACATCTTCAACAAGTCCTGCATCGATACCAGCTCGCATCACAACCTCTTTCAGAACCCCCGCAGCCAACTCATCCGGCCTTATATCCTTCAATAAACCTTTTCTTCTGCCAACAGGAGTCCTGACAGCTTCGACGATTACAACTTCACGCATGTTTCATCTTCCTTTCTGCTAATCAAATCTATGTCTACAATCCCAGGTTTTTAGCAATGATGGTTTTCATGATTTCGTTCGTTCCGGCGTAAATACTGGCAACCGGGATATCACGGAATCTCCTCGCAATCTCGTATTCTTCCATATATCCATAACCGCCATGGAGCTGCATGCATTCCGCGGCGATTTTCTTCGCGCTGTCTGTCAGCTTCCACTTTGCCATCGATACTTTTGTGACAACATCCTTGCCTTCGATATGCTCGGCAATTAACTGATCAAGGAATGCCCTGCCCATTTCGATTTCCGTCGCCATCTCGACGATCTTGAATTGTGTATTCTGGAACTTGCTGACGGGCTTGCCAAAGGCTTCGCGGCTTTTTACGTATTCAATCGTCTGCTTGAGCATGACTTCAGATGCTGTCTGTGCAGCAATCGCAACAAGCAGGCGTTCCTGCTGGAGCTTTTCCATTAAGTAAAGGAACCCCTTCCCTTCATCTCCAAGCAAATTCTCTTTTGGCACCCGACAATCCTCAAATATAAGCTCTGCCGTATCCTGACAGTGGAGCCCCACCTTGTTCAGCTTCCTCCCTCGGGAAAAACCTGGTGTATCCCGCTCAATCACAAGCAAGCTGACACCCTTATGCTTCGGGTTCGCTTTCGGATCGGTCTTACAGGCTACAACAATCAAATCAGACTGAATCCCGTTGGTGATGAAGGTTTTTTGTCCATTTACAATATAGTGGTCACCATCAAGAATGGCTGTCGTCTGAATGTTCGCCAAATCCGAACCTGTCCCTGGTTCAGTCATCGCGATCGCCGTAATGATTTCACCTGTCGTACACTTTGGCAGCCAGCGTTTTTTCTGTTCTTCCGTGCCATAAGCCGTGATATAAGGCACGACTATGTCATTATGCAACCCTACTCCAACGAGGCCTGAGCCCACCCGCTCGAGCTCTTCGTTGATGACAACAGCAAATCCCCAGTCGACCTCGCTGCCGCCATACTCTTCATCGATGTCTGGGCAAAGATATCCCTGCTCACCCATCTTCTCCCAGAAGGATCGCGGGATCATTCGCTCTTCTTCCCACTGGTCGTAAAAAGAATATGCTTCCTTCTCTAAGAACTTCCTAAGTGACCTGCGGAAAATTTCATGGTCATCCGTTAAATAAGGGTGTTTCATTTTTGTATCTCCCCTTTTCTCTCAAACTATTAAAGCTTCACTTCATTCAGTTTCTGGCGAAGTTGGTATTTCAGGATTTTACCAGAAGCATTCCTTGGCAATACTTCTTCTATGAATATCTTTCTTGGAACTTTATAGCCTGCAAGTTTTTGGCGGCAGAAAGTCTTAAGCTGCTGCTCGTCTACAGCTTCATCCTGCTTTGGTACGATGACTGCACAGACTGCTTCTCCCCAGACTTCATCCGGTAGACCAATGATTGCTGCCTCCAGAACAGCAGGATGTTCGTAAAGTACTTCCTCTACTTCAATGGAGTATACATTTTCCCCGCCGGAAATGATCATGTCTTTTTTCCGGTCGACCAGTGTGATATATCCGTTCTCATCGACCGTTGCAAGGTCACCGGTATATAGCCATCCTTCCTTAATTGTTTTAGCCGTTTCTTCAGGCTTCTTATAGTATTCTTTCATGATGGATTCGCCTTTGATGATGAACTCACCGACTGCACCAGACTTGATATCTTTACCTTCTTCATCCACCACTCTAGCTTCTGTCAGGAATGCGGCTTTCCCTCCCTTTCCAAGGTGGTGCCTGTGCCCTTCCGGACCTAGCAGAATGCCGCCAGGACCAGCTTCGGTCAGGCCGCAAAGATTGTAAAATTGGTCAGTCCTAAAAAGTTCCATGCTTTTTCGGACAAGTTCCGGAGCCATTGGTGCAGCACCATAGCCGCATCTTTTGATCGAAGAAAGGTCGTAATCAGAAGCATTCGGCACCTGCAGCATAAAGTTGTACATCGCCGGCACTCCAAAGAAGTGGGTGATTTTATGTTGTTGGATGGCTTGAAGCGTTGTGACTGGGTGGAAATCACGGTGGATGATATGGCTTGCTCCAAGGACGACGCCCGAAACCAAGAATAGATTAAGCTGTGCCGAATGGAACAGCGGGGCGATATGGAGGATTCTTTCCTCCTGGTTGATGCCCATACTGATCATCATCGTCAAGCCGACATTGAAGACTCTTTTATGGTCAAATAACGCCCCCTTTGGTCTGCCAGTCGTCCCGGAGGTATACAAGATTTCCAGATCATCATCATCCCTGACTTCGATTAGTGGATCAGTGACTTTATCGGAAAGGACATGATTCAATGAATGATGGCCAACTGCTTTAGGGGTTCCAGTCGTGATGACATGTGCTGCATTTGTTCCTTCACGTGCTGAATTAATGATGTCCTCAAATTCATCATCGCAAATCACCAACACAGTGCCGGACTGTTCCAGTATGTAATGGACCTCGGATGCTGTCAGGCGGAAATTCACCGGCACAATCACCGCACCAATTTTAGCTCCTGCAAAAAAAGCAAACACAAACTGATCAGAGTTCTTCATCATTAAAGCAAGTTTATCGCCCTTGTGAATCCCCAGGCTGAGCAGTCCGTGAGCTAGCTTGTTCACTTCCTCATTAAACTGCTTGTACGTATAGCTCCTTCCTTCACATTCAATCGCAAGCTTCTCTGGTGTTTTCCTGGCATTTTGCGCTAAATATGACCCGATATCCATACACAACTTCCCCCTTGGTTAAATTTGAAAACGCATTCATATTTTCATATGCAATAATTATGCCAATTTTCCGAAAATGATGATTGCAATAAAATCAAGCAGTAATCAGAGTGTACGTCCTCCAGAGTGTCCGAAAAATGGACACTGTGTTTGGACATTTAAGGAGTAGTTTATTGGTTGCTGACGGAAAAATTACACTATTAGAAGAAAGCGGTTAAATAATCTATTAAAATTCTATCTCCTGCAAATTATTGGCCAGTGTTTGTACTTTTTAAGAGATGATTCACAATTCTCCTGAATCATCCTGCATTTATTGGTGCATTTTCATAATTTTATTTGGCTGTTCTGGTTTTATTGGCGGTTTTCACAATTTTATTGGCGATTTCCGAGATTTATTGGCGGAGTTCACAACTTTATTGGCGAACTGGAAAAAAGCTCATGTTTTTTCCAGTTCGGTTTAACTCAATTAAGCTAATCTTTATGCATTCGGCCCTGATGCTCCCACCAATAGCAAACTGCCAAAAAAATAAGTGGCACCAAAAATTGTTTTCGATGGAAGCATTCTTTGATTACATCAAGTTTTCCTACACACTCAGCTGGTATTTCTTTATTTTTTCATAAAGACCTGAACGGCTGATGCCCAGCAGTTTTGCTGCCTTTGCTTTGTTTCCGTTCGTCTGTATGAGGGCTTTTTTGATTGCGCCCAGCTCGGCATCTTCTGCAAGGCTGATTTGTTCGGTAGGCGGGCTGAGAAGTTGCGAGATTAGATAATCTGGCAGGTCCTCCGCCTGAATTTTCCCATGCTCGGCAAAGGTCATAGCGCGCTCAAGGACATTCCTCAGTTCTCGCACATTGCCCGGCCATTCATAGCGTAGGAGTGCCGACTTTGCCTGCGATGAGATGCCGGTGATGCTCGTGCCCAGCATCGAGTTCAATTCTTTCATTAAACCAGTGATCAGATATTCGACATCCTGGACACGTTCCCTTAGCGGCGGGATGTTCAACGATATGACATTCAGGCGATAGTATAGGTCTTCCCTGAACTCTCCCTGTTTTACCATCTCTTCCAGGTTGCGGTTTGTCGCTGCGATAATACGGACATCGACCTTCACCCGGACATTTCCGCCAACCCTGTAAAACTCTCGCTCCTGCAGGACTCTCAGCAGTTTTGCCTGGAGGGAGAGTGACATATCGCCGATTTCATCGAGGAAAAGCGTTCCGCCATTCGCCAGGTCAAACTTGCCGATTTTACCACGCTGCTTTGCCCCCGTGAAGGCACCTTCTTCATATCCGAAAAACTCCGATTCCAGCAGGTCCTCTGGGATAGCGGCACAATTGACGACAACAAACTTGCCATCGCTCCTGGCACTGCTGTTATGTATTGCATGCGCGAACAATTCCTTTCCTGTCCCGCTTTCTCCCCTGACCAGTACTGTGGATCTGCCTTTAGCTGCTTTGGCGGCACTTTTCTTTAATTTTTCCATATAAGAATCTTTGCTGAAAATATGATCCCATGTAAATCTGGCAGACTCTGATTTCTGCAGCTGCTGATGGTAAAAGCTTGCCTTGTTCTCGGCTTTTTGAAGCCTTTTGAATAACTCGCTGACTTCATTCAATTGGCGGAACATCACTTTTCCAATCGCTCCGATTACCTTGCCATCCTTCTTGATTGGGATTCGATGGACAATATATCTTATTCCGTTCATTTCGTGAAAATCGCTGACTTCCGCCATTTCGGTACTAAATACATTGCCAAGCTTCAGTTGAGGAAGTATTTGATCAACTGGTTTATACAAAACTTCTGTTTTTTCCAGGTTGAACAGTTCGAGAAGTGGAGGGCTGACCATTGTGATCATGTTCTTGTCGTCTGTCATCAGGATTCCATCATATGCGTTCTCGAGCGTCGTTTCGATTGTCAGCTTCAGCTTTTTGACCGTCTCCAGTTCTTCTGCCATTTTTTCAAATTCAAAAATATCCTGGAACAACAGGATCTTCCCTTTTTCATGATTCACTGTTTCATAGGAAGAGATATGAAGAATCGATTTAAATTTTTCATAATGGTGAGGCGAATTTTCTTCTCTCAGCAAGCCGGGAAAAATCTCATCAAGCTCCCTGGACATTATTGAATCAACAGACCGGCCGCTGATTTTGGCAAAAGCTTCATTTGCATAAACTACCTGCATCCCGCCGTCAGTCATGAGTACCCCGATATTGGAATGCTGAAGGATTGTTTCCAGCTGGTCCTTGAGTGTATTCGCAGATTTCAATAGAGCGCCCACCATGTCTGTCTTGGTCAGTAAACCGATGACCTTTTTTTGCTCATCCAACACAACTCCGGTGCCAACCTTGCTCGTTTTTACAATTTGTTCAATTTCCCGGTAAGGGGTATCAATACGGATCGACCTTGCTTGCTTCTTTATGTATGGCTGGATTGGTGCATAGAGCGGACTGCCATCCAGTATCATTTGATAAAGCCCGCTCCGGGTAAAAACACCCTGCAAATTCCGTTCGGTGTCTGTGACGGGAAGCAGATTCCATTTCTTCTTTTTAAAAATTTCAAGCGCCTCTTGCAATGTTGTTTCTACCGTGACGTCACAGTCGACAGGAGTCACAATATCCTTGAATTCAATCAATATTTTCCCTCCTCTTATACGGGAGATTTCTGAATATTATAACTACAATTATATAGCACTAAAAGGTAAAGGTACACTTATTGAACATAAAAAGCCTGCTCCCAAATGAGGAGCAGGCTTTGAACTAGCGTAGAATCGTAATTTTTTGGCCAATGTATAGATACTTGGCCGGGTCTAGATTATTCGCTTTCACGATTGCATCGATTGTTGTTCCATATTTAACACTGATTTTCCAAAGCGTGTCACCACTGACAACTGTGTGGATGACAGGCTGGACTAGTGGTGGTTCTGGAGTTGTAGTTGAAGATGGAATCGTGATTTTTTGGCCGATATACAGGTACTTGGCTGGGTCAAGATTGTTCGCCTTTACAATGGCATCAATTGTTTTGCCATATTTCTGGGCAATTTTCCAGAGAGTATCACCTGTTTGCACCGTGTGGATAACAGGCTGCGGTGTTGGTTCAGGTGAAACTGTCGCCGGTACTTGTAGCTTTTGTCCAATATACAAGTATTTATTTGGATCAAGATTGTTCAGGGCGACAATTTCTGAAATGGTCGTGTTGAATTTAGCTGCGATTTTCCAGAGAGTGTCACCACTGACAACAGTGTATTCCATTGTGTTTGGTACTGTTGGTACAGTCGTTTCAACAACAAGCTCAACATCGTTTACATTGATTGTTCCTGACACACCTTCCTTGACTAGTACCTGATACTTGCCATTCTCGATTGTTTCTGACATGAGCGGGAAGGTATCACCTTTTACAGCGGTATAGCCTTGGTCCATTGGATAGACAGAAAGCTTCGCTGTCTCCGCAATCACCCTGACACGTTTTTCAGGCTGGAGCGCTTTGAACTCATAGCCGCCTTCAAACCGCACTGAGTCCGCGAAAGAGATATAGCCTGCATTCGCTCCTTCGATCACCATAACTTTAACAAAGTAATTTCCGTTAACCGCTTTGCTTCCCATAAAGTCGGTTCCGTCCCATACAAAAGTATGGGTTCCCGCCTGGAATGGCTGTTCAGTAACGAGATTTTTCATATGCGCGCCTGCGGCATTCGCAATATAAATGGATACCTTTGCCGGCTCTGCCAATGTAAATTGTCCAGTAACAGTGTCGTTAACACCATCGCCGTCCGGACTGATGACATCAGAAGTGAAGACAGCGTCCTTTACGACCTCTTTCAGTCTCCATTGCGGGATATTATAATCGCCATCTTTGACTGTAACCGCGCCTGCTTTCTGTGCTGACTGTGTCGTAGCTGGATAGTTGTATGCTGTCTCAATATACTTGAAGTGGACATCATAATTTCCATCCGCGACAATTCGGCCAGCTTTATCTGTTCCGTTCCAGCTAACAGAATGGCTGCCAGGAAGCAGCTTCATTTTACTGCCTGCGTAAATTTCGGAGCCGTTTTGCCAAATGCTCAGTTGCACTTCGGCCGGTCGATTAAGATTGAAAGGAATCTGGACTGTTGACGCTCCGCCGTATTTTGGAGCAAACACTGCCGGATTAATTGCCACCTGATCGAACAATGGCTTTGGACTTGTCTCAGAGACAACCGTCAGCTTTCCAAGCGGATAGCCGCTGATCTGGTTGTATCCCTGGTCTGTCATATAAGCCTTCAATTGGTATTCCCCAGCTGGGAGCGGAATTTTCTTTGTATCATCCCAAGGCACCCAATCCATTTTATGAACTGTTTTATAATCCATCGTGGATAGATTGATTTTTGTCTGGATGCCATTGCCCACTGCTAAAATATACCCGCGGGTTGGTTCGCTTGTTTTCAGTTCGAAAGTAACATAACCTGGTACACTGTTTCCCTGAAAAGCAACCGTTCCTGATGACTGGCTGAAGGAAGTCACTTCCGCCATCGCAGAAGCGAATTGCGGGAAGGAAACCCCAGTTGCCAGAAGTAAAAGTATGAATATTCTAACAAATTTTGTTGTCACTCTAGTTGTCCCCTGCTCTCTCTAGAAATATTATATTGCAAAAATATCATATTCGTTTTCTGGAATTTCAACAACGCGAAAATTTTACCATAAAAAAGCCCTTTCATCCTTGGTCGAAAGGGCTTGGTTCAGACTTATTTCGGCTGCATGCGGATGGCTCCATCCAGACGGATTGTTTCGCCATTCAGCATTGGATTTGTCAGGATGCTTTCAGCAAGCTGGGCATATTCCTCGGGATAACCAAGCCGCTGCGGGAATGGCACCATTTTACCAAGCGAGTCCCTTGCTTCTTCAGGCAGCGAATCGAACATCGGGGTGTGGAATAAACCAGGGGCAATTGTCATGACCCTTATGCCATATGCAGCAAGCTCCCTTGCAATCGGCAGTGTCATACCGACAACTCCTCCTTTCGAAGCGCTGTAGGCAGCCTGCCCGATCTGGCCGTCAAACGCAGCCACAGATGCTGTATTTAGGATGACACCCCGCTCACCAAGTTCATTCGCTTCGTTTTTCGACATCTGCTCTGAAGCGAGCCTGATGACATTGAAGGTTCCGATCAAGTTGATGGAAATCACTTTTGAAAACATGTCCAGGGAATGGACACCTTTTCGTGATAACAGCTTGCCGGCAACTCCAACCCCAGCACAGTTCACAACCGTGTTAATCAATCCGAATGATTCAATCGCTTTGTTGATTGCATTCGATACTTCTTCCTCACTCGTTACATCAGTTTTTATAAAAACTGTTTGTTCCCCAAGTTCTTCGACGAGAGCATCGCCTCGTTCCACTGACAAATCAAGTATCGCAGCCTTTCCCCCTTGCTCTACAATCCTCCTGACAGTCGCTTCTCCTAATCCAGACGCTCCGCCTGTAACAATCGCTCTTGCTTCACTCATTTTCATTTTGCCTGACCTCCACTTTTATAAAATTATTAGTTTTATATAAAGCAAGAAACGTGCCAGGTCTGTTTTGCATGAAAATAAAGAGACCGTTTGCGACAACTGTCCAAAATCAGGACGGTTTTTGTGGAAAATGGACACTTTGCAACCTTGAGCCATGACCTAAATTTCCGGCCAGCTGAAACTTGATCTAATTCCATTGTTTATTCTTCATGGAAATTGTTTTTTCATCGTTGAATCAAGCTTAATCCCCGCTGGAACGAGTTTTATCCCCGTTGGGCCGCAAAATCGCTTTTTAATACCAGTTGGACTCAATTTAATTCCAGTTGATGCTGTTTTAATTCCAGTTGGCATTAATTTAATTCCAGTTGCGCCCGTTTTAATACCAGTCGGGTGTTTTATTATGCAAAAAGGGCAGAGCCGAAGCCCTGCCCCTATAATAATATTAAGCTGCGTTCCGTTTCATCTTGTTTCTCAGAACCAATTCCTCAAGTGCTCCTGAACCGAAGATAACGCCGGACACGATGAATATCAGTCCTAAGAGATGAGATGAGGTAATATTCTCCCCGAGGAAGATGGCTGCGAACAAGATTGAGAGGAATGTATTCAAGTTCAGGAAAATGGATGCTTCCGCTGGTCCGGCCTTGCCGATTGCGTAATTGTAGAGCATGTGCCCTACTGCCGTGGCGAAAATCGCTGATGCGAAAAATACGCTCCACACTCCGATCGAAGCACTTCCTAAGCTTGTTAATCCACTCGGCTCTTTCCACAGTCCGATGAAAAACATCAGGATTGAACCGAAGATCAGCATATATCCCGTTAACAATCGGGGATCGAGAGTTTTCGCTGCTTTGGAGATTATGATGAAGCTGATCGCCTGTGAAAGAATGGAAAGAAAGACATAAAAGTCGCCAATCGACATGCCTGCAACTCCAGCGCTACCTGCCATCACAGTCAATGAAACGCCAATCCCTCCGAAGATAAAACCGAGTGTACGTACAAATGTCAGCCTCTTACCAAGAAATAAAATCGCCATCAAAGCCGTCAGCAATGGTCCCATTCCGAGGATCAGTCCACCGTTAACAGCAGATGTCACTTTTAAGCCAATGCCAAGGAATAAATGGTGGCCAGTGACATTCAGGATTGCGCCGCCGAATATATATATCCACTCCTGCCTGGATGGCAGCCGTACTTTTTTCAAGAAAAATAGAATGATAAACACCGAGACTCCAGCCGTGAAGACGCGGAGCGAGGTGATCGTGATTGGCGGGAAATTCCCTACTATAACTTTTAGGGCCGTTACATTCATTCCCCACAAAAACATGACCCCTGTAAGGATTAAATAGATTTGAAGATTTTTCATGTTGTTTCCTTCTTTCATTTAAACGGTTAAAGCATAACTATCATTCTACTCCTTTTTTATAAAAGGGCAAGTAAGAATAATTCCATTAATTTTCCACTCAAATTAATAAGTACCAAAAAGAAAGGTAAATCGTATCAGGTCTTTGCATATCTTTTTAGGCTAAAAGAATGGTTTGTTATAAAACCCTTCAAAAACCGACAAAAAAAGGTTTGAAAACTAGAATGCTATTTCGGAAAGATAGAAAACCGCTATGAAAGGAGGTGAAAGAATGCACTTCCGACAACTGATCATTACAGGCTTTATTGCTGGTACAGCTATGTTGGTGCCTGACAACGCTTTTGCTGAAAAAGGGTCAAATGCCGGAAAGCCTCAACAGCCTGTAGCTGCTGAACAAGTTACTCTGCCAGATAAGGCTGAGAATGCCAGGACTTCTGAAAAAACTCCAGCAGAACCTGCTGCCAAAAAACAGCCGGTGCAGAAGCCAGTCGTTCAAAAACCAGCCCAGTCAAAGCTGAAAGAGAAGCCTGCTGATGCAGTTAAATCCAATAGGAAAGCTCAATCACTCAAGAAAAGTGAGAAAGCGGCCCTGCCTCAACAGGCTAAGGCATTGGTCAACGAGAAGTCAAAACAGGTAAAACATAAGACAAAGCATAACATTAAACAAAGAAATAAAGATGCTTTAAAATCCATACATAATAAGAGTGATTATGCAAAAGAAACACAGCGCAGATCACCTGGGTTAAAGGAAAAGGTTGAGCCATCCCGAGATTCCGCAGAGACGCCGGCCAATGTTAAAAGAACGGCCAAAGCGGCAATCAAAAAAACACCTCCAGTTGAAAAAGATGAACACGATTCATCCCAACATGAGAGGTTTCCAAAGGGAGATAACCTTCCTACCCCTCCTTCACGCACTAAGGCTTCAGGGGGGCCGTCAAGTGACAGGACAAGTTATGGAAACGCGAGCACTTTCATTAACGATAAGTGGTTTGTTTGGGATGAATCATTTAACTTTAATCTCCTACAGCCTTATACATCGCGAGTTGCTGTTTTTCAAAGCCAGTGGGTCAATGCCCCGCCATCACCGCCACCGCTCAAAGCTCCTGCTTTTTTACCGTATACCGACGCAATTGCCACGGATAACGTTAATTAAAAGGGAGCGAATTATTAAAATGAATAACTATATTAATGGAACTAAAGTTGTGAAGTCTTTTATGTTAGCTGGAGTATTATCAATCGGGGTACTGACTGGTGGTCAATTCACTCAAGCTGCAGGACCTGAAAAAGTTAAAGTTGAACAATCTCACGCAGTGAAACCAGCACAGGCACAGACTGCTAAGAAAGCTAACGTAAAAGCTAAACCGGCTGTTCCCGCAAAGCCTGCTGCCAAGCCTCAGGTAAAAGCACCAAAAGCGGAAGCTAAAGAAAAAGCAGCGAAATCACAGGCTAGCACTCATGCAAGTGAAACCGCTAAAAAGAACGCAGCACCAAACGCAGCAGTTCATTCAACTGTTCAACAAGCTCCTGCTGAGGAAGTTCCAACTGAAGAAGTTGTGACTCAGGAGCCAGTTGTTGATGAGGTTGTTGAAGCAGAGCCAGTTGTAACTGATGACACTGAGAAAGATGCTGAATCAGAAGAAACTGCTGAGCTTGAAGAAGATACAGCAACAAAGCAAGAAGATGAAGAAGCTGAGCTTGACGCTGACACTGAAATGAAAAAGGAAGATGAAGAAGAGGAAGAATCTGAAGAGGATTCTGAAAACATCGACCTTGATGCAGATGCAACTGTAAAAACTGAAGATGAAGAAGAAGAAAATGACTCTGATTCTGAAGATATCGATCTTGATACAGATGCAACAGTGAAAACTGAAGAAGAAGATGAAGATGAAGATACAGAAGAAGACGACACTGAAGAAAAAGTGAACAATTCTGCTGTTAACAAAGCTAATTCAAAAGCTTTCAACGCAAGTGAAACAGCTAAGGTGAATGCTAATGAAAATTCTGCTGTTGCTTTGTCTGTTGAAGTGACTGAAGAAGTCGTTACTGAAGAAGACGTTACTGAAGAAGACGTTACTGAAGAAGACGTTACTGAAGAAGACGTTACTGAAGAAGACGAAAAAGTTTCTCCTTCTATTGCCAACAAAATGAAGTCAAGTGCTTTCAACGCTAGCGATGTTGCTAAAGAGAAAGCTAACGAAAATTCAGCTGTTGCTTTGTCAGTTGAAGTGACTGAAGAAGTTGCCGCTGACGAAACTGCTGCTGAAGAAGTGACTGAAGAAGTTGTAACTGACGAGACTGCTTCCGAAGAAGTAACTGAAGAGGTTGCTGTTGATGAAACTGTTACTGAAGAAGTGACTGAAGAAGTTGCCGCTGATGAAACTGCTGCTGAAGAAGTGACTGAAGAAGTTGTAACTGACGAGACTGCTTCCGAAGAAGTAACTGAAGAGGTTGCTGTTGATGAAACTGTTACTGAAGAAGTGACTGAAGAAGTTGCCGCTGATGAAACTGCTTCCGAAGAAGTAACTGAAGAGGTTACTGTCGATGAAACTGTTACTGAAGAAGTGACTGAGGAAGTTGTTGCCGACGAAACTGCTTCTGAAGAAGAGGTTACTGAAGAAAACATAGAAGTATCTCCTTCTATTGCTAACAAAAAGAACTCTAAAGCTTTCAACGCTAGCGATGTTGCTAAAGAGAAAGCTAACGAAAATTCGGCTGTTGCTTTGTCAGTTGAAGTGACTGAAGAAGTTGCCGCTGACGAGACTGCTGCTGAAGAAGTGACTGAAGAAGTTGTAACTGACGAGACTGCTTCTGAAGAAGTGACTGAGGAAGTTGTAACTGACGAGACTGCTACTGAAGAAGTGACTGAGGAAGTGGTAACTGATGAAACTGCTTCTGAAGAAGTAACTGAGGAAGTTGTAACTGACGAGACTGCTACTGAAGAAGTGACTGAGGAAGTGGTAACTGATGAAACTGCTTCTGAAGAAGTAACTGAGGAAGTTGTAACTGACGAGACTGCTACTGAAGAAGTGACTGAGGAAGTTGTAACTGACGAGACTGCTACTGAAGAAGTGACCGAGGAAGTTGCTACTGATGATACTGCTGTTGAAGAAGAAACAGTAAACCCTTCTGCTGACAATAAAGCTGCGTCTAAAGCTAGCTTATATGCAAGTGAAGTCGCTAAGAAGTTTGCTGCTATTATTTCTGCAGTACTGGCTGTTTTTGAAAAGTCGACTGATGAGAAGGCTGAAACTGTGACTGAGGAAGTCATCGTTGAGGTTGAAACAAAATAATCGCACTACAAGAGAGAGTCTTCCAGCTTTGCTGGAAGGCTCTTTTTTTATTAGTGGACCAGATTGCCCTTCGTTTGCGAGTTTTCCATCAGCCAGTTATTTTCCTCATTGGCGACGATCAATTCGTTGATGTCATATGTATTGTAATATTTTTCTTTGATGAATGGATCTTTTTCCACTAATCTGATTGCTTCATCGATACCATCGCAGTTGAGGATGAGCATGGCTTGCTCGTTATTTTTAAAAGGACCGGCAATCACCATCTGTCCCGCCTGATTCAACTGCCTAAGATGTTCAATATGCCTTGCCAGCAAGCTGGAATCCAGTTTGCCATTTCGTTTTCCTTTCAGGAACACAACAAATTTATTCATAAAAAAGACTCCTAACCTGAAAATCATCCTGTTTAGTATACCATTTCCAGTATATCCCTTCATCTAAACAGCATTTCTTTGTTAAAACTGAACATTAATGTGAAAAAAGGACTTACGGATTTCCTCAATCGCAACCAGCCTACCTTATACGAAGCTCGACATTTGAACCAAAAAAAGAGGGAAGTAATTGTGCGCATGCACGCTTTACCTTCCCTCCTCACCTTTCACTTCTTCAAGCAGCCTGGCAAACCTTTCTTCCCTAAAGGGGTCCTTTACGAAACTCTCGTCTGCTATTGTTCTTAGAAGCTTCCTTTTTACTGTTTCATCTTTGACAGCCGCTTTGATTTCATTTCGGCTGGCTGCCAGGAAATCTAGATAGCTGTCATATTGTTCATCAAACACCTGCTCCAGCTGGCGGCAAATCTTCTTAGCCAGTACCGGGCTCGCACCAGATGTCGAGACGGCAACCGTCAATTTGCCTCTTTTCATCACGGATGGAACCTGGAAGTCCGATTTTTCCGGATCATCTGCAAGATTAACCAATTGATTTGGTGCTGCATCCCTTTTAACTGACAGATTCGTCTCTCGGTCATTAGTGGCGGCAACGATGAGCAATGCCCCATCAAGATCTTCAATCGCATAGGGCACAGGCCGCCAGGAAATCTTGCCTGTTTCGGATAGTCGCAGCAATTCACTTGTTAATTCCGGGCTCACTACCTTCACTTTTGCGCCAGCATCCAGCAAGCCCAGGACTTTTCGTTGAGCGACTTTGCCCCCGCCTATTACCACGACATCCCGATCCTGTATCCGTAGATTCATAGGGTAAAGCATGCTTTCACTCTCCATTTATCGGCAATGTTGATTGCGAATTTTATTTTATTGGCGGAGTTAACAGTTTTATTGGCGAAAATAAAAATTTATTGGCGGTTTTCACAACTTTATTGGCGAAAATAAAAATTTATTGGCGGTTTTCACAACTTTATTGGCGATTTTCACAATTCCATTAGCGAAGACTTTTTTTAAAACTTGCTTCATCAACTCTTTGCAGAAGCAGCTCACCAAGACGGTCATCGAAGCCGACTGGTTCGCACAGGACAATCTCTCTTTCCTGATTTTGAACCAAAATACTATTTATTGTTTCTTCCATTTTAACAGTAAAGCCGCCAGTATAAAGCAAGAATGGCAGAACGTACACCTTCTTGTGAACCTCGCTTCCCATTAGCTTTTCTCCATAAAAAGGCTGAGTCGTTATATACCCAGTATCAACTTTGGATTGTACTGCCTCCCGAACCCGCCCTGCCAGCTTCTCAAATTCTGCCTCAGCCAGGGGGTCTCTGCTGCCATGCCCGACGAGCAGGATGGTCTCTGACTTCATACCTGAAAAGCCTTTTTCCTTCAGACGGTCCAGGACGATTTCCAATATAGTTTCATTCACACCAAGCGGCTGGCCATAGAATATCTCTATTTCCGGATACTTTTGTTTAATCCTTTCCAGCTCCTCTGGTATATCCACATTTGCATGGATGCCCGGAAGCAGCAATACCGGAACGACGGTTACTGATGAAGCTCCATTTAAAATACATGTTTCGACCGCTTCGAAAATAGTTGGTCGGGCATTTTCAAGGAATCCATAGGCAGCATTCGTACCCTCCCCTGTCGAAATCACCTTCTCGATGAACGACACAAAGACCTTGTTTCCTTGCTCACTTCTACTGCCATGGCTGATGAATACCGTTGCTTCCATATCTTTCTCTCCTTTAAAAACAAATCCATTACACGAATGCCAGTTCAGATTCTTTTCTGGCCAAACAATCGATCACGGCGGTTTTATTTGGTGCTTCTAAAACCTCATTCGGATATACACCAAATTTCACTACAGTTTCTGCTGTCCTAACTCCCATGCAAACAACCTTTGATGTTTTCAGGAGCTGCTGCGGAATGATCTCCTTCAGTATCCCTTCTTCAATAATTGTTTTTACAGATTTGCTGCTTGGCAGAACGATTGTATTAATAGAAGCTTCCTCTAGAACCCTTTTAAAAATCGGTGTGAATTGTTCGTCGATGACTTTCTTGGACGTTATGAACATTTCAGCATGGGAATACTCCTGTGAAAAATCGCTGTCACCTACAACTAACAACTTGCCAGTTAGCGGCATTTCCCCTTCCAATTCCCCAATAAAGCCTTTTTCATTCAATGCTTTAACAGACTTTGTTGAACAGCCGTAAAAGTCTGCTTTCACCTTTCTGATATCGATTCCTTCAGTGAATATGATTTCAAAGAATTCACTGACACTTTCAGGAGATGTAAAAAGAATCTGTTCGTATTCTGATATTCTCTTAACTACCACCTTGTCTACAGGTATAGTAACCTTTTTCCACTTTGGAAACTCAATCACGTCTGCTCCTTGATCCATCAACTCTTTGGCTAGTTCACTTTCATCAGTACCCGTTCGGGTCAGTAAAATTTGTTTGCCAAACAGCGGCTTTTTTTCAAACCAATTCAACTTTTCCCTAAGTGATACGATATCGCCAACAAGGGTAATGGCAGGGTTGGTAAAATTAATCTCCTTCGCTTTGGCGGCAATATTGGACAGAGTTCCCTCCAAAGTCTGCTGCCGGGAGAAAGTTCCCCATTGGATGAGGATGACCGGGGTATTTGGTGACTTTCCATTCTTGATCAAACTTTCACTGATATAAGGAAGATTTGAAATACCCATGTAAAAAGCAATGGTGTCAATACCGGTGGCAAGTCCCTTCCAGTCCAGTTTTGGCTGGCCATTTTCAGATTTGTCATGGGCTGTCACAACCGCGAAGGATTCGCCAAATTCGCGGTGTGTAACGGGGATTCCTGCATAAAGTGGCGCAGATATTCCCGAAGTGATTCCCGGAACAATTTCAAAGGAAAGTCCATTTTCAGCCAGGGCAGCTGCTTCTTCGCCTACCCGCCCAAACACTCCAGGATCGCCGCCCTTGAGGCGGACAACGATTTTTCCTTCAAGCACTTTTTCAACCAGAAGGTCGTTGATCATTTCCTGGCGAAGGACGTGCCGGTCAGGCAGCTTGCCGCAGTAGATCAGTTCGCAATCTGAAGGAGCATAATCCAGCAATTTCGGATTGGCAAGGCGGTCATATAGAATGACCTCTGCCTTTTTGATTGCTTCCATCCCCTTAACTGTTATCAACTGGACGTCTCCAGGTCCGGCTCCGACTAAAAATGCTCTTCCTTTTTCCATTGTGTTCCCGCCCTTTCACTGCTGTATAAAGTATAAACTTTTCACAATTAGATTAGTGTCCAGTTCCAGCGCCTAGCCAGTTTTAATCCTTGAGGTTGCCTCTTCGAGTATCTTGCGAGAAGCGTTAGCTTTGAGCAGCTCAAGGCGCTTCTGCCTTTCATTTAGAGAGAGGTTCCCCCTCTTAGGTCATATTGTTATATACACTTCATTTTCGATTACTTCAACATGATACGTTTTTACTTCGCCTGTATCCGGAGCCTGAACTTTCCCGTCTTCCAGGGATATCTTCAGGTCGTAGACTGGACAGTAGATAAACTTCCCGCTTACGAGTGCATCAGCAAGTGTACCGCCTTTTCTGTGTGGACTGCGGTTTTCAACCGCTTTGACCTCTCCATTGGATATCCGGAACAAGACGATATTCTCGCCATTTACTGTAACTGCCTGCCCTGCCCCCACAGGCAGGGAATCATAATCCGCAAGCTTGACTCTAACCATTGTTTCCTGCATCATCATCCATCCTCCTATTCAACCGTAACTTTGCGTACTTGATAGTACTTTTCTTTAATTCCGTTATCAGAAATCGCTTCCTGCCATGGCTCGTTATATCGTTCCAAAGTCTTGTCCAGCCTATCGTTTAACTGCTTTCTCATATTCTCATCGGCGAGGACTTCCTTGACATGTTCAAGTCCCATTCTTTCAAGCCAAGGTGCTGTCCTTTCAAGATATGCAGCTGTTTCACGGTAGTATTGGAGATATGCTCCTGTAATTTCTAATGCCTCTTCTTTTGTCTTAACGGTATCAAGCAAATCGGCAGCACGCAGGTCTGTTCCGCCATTTCCGCCGATATAGATTTCCCAGCCGCCATCGACTCCGACAAAGCCAATGTCTTTAATTCCGGATTCCGCACAGTTCCTTGGGCAAGCAGAAACTCCCATCTTGACCTTATGCGGTGTATCAAGGCGCTCAAACTTTTTCTCGAGCTCAATTCCAAGTCCCATTGAATCCTGTGTGCCAAAACGGCAGAACTTTTCACCAACGCAGGTTTTTACAGTACGCAGTGTCTTCCCGTACGCATATCCAGAAGGCATCCCCAGGTCTTCCCACATTGCAGGAAGGTCCTCTTTGTTGACACCAAATAGGCCAATCCTCTGTCCCCCCGTCAGTTTTACCAAAGGCACGTCGTACTTCTCGGCAACTTCTGCAATTTTCTTCAAGTCTGCCGCAGTCGTCACGCCGCCATACATTCTAGGCACAACTGAATATGTTCCATCTTTCTGGATGTTGGCATGCATTTTCTCGTTAACCAGCCTTGAATCACGTTCATCCTTATAGCCTTCAAAATTTATCATACCAAGGTAGTAGTTGATTGCCGGACGGCATTTCGAACATCCTTCCTCTTGGGACCAGCCGAGCACATTCATGACTTCCCTGACATTCGTAAGACCTTTTGACCTGATTTCGGCAACAATTTCATCTTTGCTTAAAGTTGTGCAGCCGCAGATTCCTGCTTTTTTAGCCGAAGTATCATATTGGTCGCCAAGCGTGTACGCGAGGATGTCGGATATGAGTGATTTACATCTTCCGCATGAACGGCCAGCGTTCGTGCAGCCACCAACTTCATCAACAGTAGTCAACTCATTTGTACGGATTGCGTCGACAATCGTTCCTTTTGTGACACCATTACAGCCGCAGACAAGCTCGTCATCAGCCATCGCCGCTACATCGCCTGCTTCTCCACCGCCGCAGCAGCCACTTGTTTCTAGGATCGAGACGCTTGTCATGCCGCTGATGTCTTCTCTTTTCGTCAGCATCCTGAACAGGCGATTGCTGTCCTTGGTGTCACCATAAAGCACGATCCCGGCAATCCTATTGTCACGAATGACAATTTTCTTATAGATACCATCAAATTCATTGTGGACCTTGATTGATTTCGTTCCTTCGTCATCACCAATCTCCCCTGCAGAGAACAAGTCACAGCCTGATACCTTCAGCTGGGTTCCGCAAATCGTGCCTTCATATGGGTTCGTTGGGATTCCTGCTAGGTTGGCGGCAAGTACTTTACCCTGTTCATACAACGGTGCGACAAGGCCATAGACGATTTCTCTATGTTCAGCACATTCCCCAACGGCATATATATTCGGCACATCTGTCTCCAGATAATCATTGACGACTATCCCTCTGTTGACATAAATGCCGCTATCTTTGGCCAGCTGGACATTAGGTCGGATGCCGACAGCCATCACGACAAGGTCGGCCTCGATTTCGGAACCGTCTGAGAATCTAAGTCCTGTTACCCTTTCCTCACCTGAAATTTCCACAGTCTGTTTTTCAAGCAAGAAATTCATGCCCTGGTTTTCCAGCTCTTTTCTCAGCATTCCTGAAGCTGTTTCATCAAGCTGTCTTTCCATCAGATGCGGCATCAAATGGATAACATCGACTTCCATCCCCAAATTCAGCAAGCCTCTCGCAGCTTCCAGGCCTAGCAGCCCTCCGCCAATTACAGCGGCCTTTTTATATTGCTCGGAATCTTTGATCATCATTTCACAATCATGGATGTCACGAAACCCGACTACTCCTTTTTTATCTGATCCGGGCACCGGAAGAATAAACGAGCTGGAGCCTGTAGCGATGATCAACTCATCATAATCTACCACACGTCCCTGGTCGGATATTACCTGATTCTTCTGCTTGTCTATCTCGACTACCGCTTCCCCTGTATAAAGCTGGATGCCATTACTCTTATACCACTCCCAGTCATTCATGATGATGTCTTCGATTGACTTATCTCCTTGAAGGACTGTAGATAACATAATTCTATTGTAGTTTGGATGCGGCTCATCCCCAAAAATAGTGATCTCATATCCATCTGGCTGAAGTTTAAGTAATTCTTCAATCGTCCTTACTCCTGCCATTCCGTTTCCTATCATGACTAGTTTCTTTTTCATCTCGTTTGTCCTCCTATAATTTCGAATGCGGAGTTTTCATTAATGATATTTCCTCTATGTTTAAATTGTATTGTGATTTAAGTCTCCTGTTTGTGAAGTTCGTCACACTTTAGAATAAGTATGTGCATCATTTCACAAATACTTCAAAATTAACAATTTCCGCCTTTCTTCGGAATTGCAGTTATGTTCAAGCTTAAATTGGGTATTGTATTTGTAATGGAACTAATGTAAAGGGAGGCAAGCTTTATGATCATTGTTTATATAAGTATCGCTGTTATCGTGGCAGCCCTCGGTTATCTTGGGTATGTTGTTTATAAAACATATAAAGATGCCAAGCCTACGATTGATAGTCTTCAAGAGACCGCAACCCGGGTACAGAACAAAACGAATGCCATAAAAGAAGAAACCGATTCACTCAAGTTTAAGCAACAGAAGCTGATGACTGATTTTGAGAAGAAAAAGAAAGCTGTCAATACTGTTGTTTTTTCAGTAAAGCAGACACCAGTTGAATTTAAGAACGCACTTGCTGCAAAACCTGTCGCTGAACTTGAACAGAAGTATAAAGCGAGACAGTGGAACCGCAAGCGTCACAACCGAACAATGCAGCCACAATAAAACAGGGCCACCCGCCCTGTTTTTAATTTTGCCTCTGCCTGGTGACTATCTTCCTATATCCTCATTCTGATTTATTTCCCAATTACGTAAAAAACCAAGCAAAATCAAGGGTTATGATGCCGAGACAAATATTTAGGAGTTTTGTACGATTGCCGAAATAATATTTAATAATTATTATGTATAAATATACAAAATATTATTTCGGAGGAATACATAAATGAAGCATAAAAAAATTATCTCTGGTGCAGTAGCTGCAAGTTTGCTGGCATCTTCACCATGGACTCCGGCGCTCGCTGAGTCTTTAAAGTGGAGCTATGTAAATGCATACGAAGAGAAGGATGGCAGCTTATTCAATAGCGAAAACTATGATTTTATGAAATTCTCGGAAATCGGCGACAAGCTTGCTCAAATCGAGAAGCAATCCAATCGTGTGAAGGTTGAAGTAAAGGGTCAATCATCAACAGGCCAGCCCCTATATGTCGTTACGATTGCCTCGCCTGACTCTCAAGGCAAGTTCGGCAAGATTCAGGCTTTAAGAAAACAAATGTTCAAAAACCCTGAAAAAGCACAGGACTGGATTGAAAATAACCCTGACTTCAAGGTGCCAATCATGATCAATGGCTCCATCCACGGTACTGAGTTTATCGGCAGTGACGCGGTCATGCAGCTGATCGAGCGCTTTGCACTTGAGAATGACGACACAACGAAGGAAATTTTGGAAAATAATATCTTGATCTTCAATGTTGTCCAGAATCCTGACGGACGTATTGATGCTACACGTTTCAACGGTGAAGGAATCGATCTGAACCGTGACTTCATCACCCAGTCACAGCCGGAAACCCAGGAAACTGTTGCCCTAATCAAGGAATGGAATCCGATGGTCTTCCTTGATACACATGGCTATGTAAAAAATTATGCACCAAACAAGCAGGGTCTTATTGAACCTTGTACGGTTCCTCACAACCCCAATTATGAATATGACCTTTATGAAAAGTGGGCAATGGACCAGGCAGAAGCGATGGAAACCGAAATCATGTCCAACAAGGGAAGCTTTACCGGCAGTCTCTATCAGTCAATGGAAGGAACCTACATTCCTCAGCGCGATGACGCGGAAGGCTGGGATGATTATCCGCCGATCTTCACGCCAATGTATGCAATGTACCACGGAGCATACGGCCATACGCTTGAAGCGCCAACGAATGATCTGGACGGCGTTCGCTGGATGTATGACGCCATCATGGGCGCATTGAAAAATGCTACAGATAACAAGCAGGAAATGATCAAAGACCAAATCGAGATGTTCAAGCGCGGCATCAATTTTGACCACCCATTCCATGAAGAAGGCTTCTTCCCGACTGCTTATGTGCTTCCTGTTGATCCTGAAGATCCAACCGTGACACAAAAGGCAGTCAATCATCTGCAGAAAAATGATATTGAAGTCGTCCAGGCTTCCAAGGACTTCACAGCTGAAGGCAAGTCTTATCCTAAAGGTACATATATCGTAAAAATGGATCAGGCAAAAGCCGGCCTTGCCAATACAATGCTGTGGGATGGCGAGGACATCACTGAAGACGTTGATGCTATGTATGATATCTCAGCATGGAGTCTGCCAGAGCTCTGGGGCTTTGAGGCTATTGCGGTTCAAAGCGAGTTTGCTGTAACAGCTGCAAAAGTAAATCAGATTCAGGAACTAGGCTCTGTCAGCGGCAAAGGTCCATTCCTGATCCCGAATAGTTCAGTGAAAGCTGTTAACCTAGTGAATACACTCCTTCAACAAGGAGTCCAAGTTAAGCGCGATCAGGAAGGCAATTTTTACACAGAAGCAGCGGCGAACGTAATATCAGCCGCGGTAAAACAATCCGGACTGCACATTGAATCGGCGAAGGTTCCGGCTGATGCAGTTGAGGTCAGTGATATGAAGGTTGCGATCTTGAAGGATGGCGGCATGAACAAGGCTCAGTCTCATTCAGGAACCAAACTGGCGCTGAAACGTCTGGGATTCAACGTGACGGAAGTGACTCCTGTAGAAGTGGCTGAAAATGGTCTTTCTGGCTTTGATGTTTTTGTATACAGTGGGACCGAAGGATTGATTGCAAAAAGCCAGTCGCGTGAAGGAAACAAGGAGTTCGGCTTCACGAGTCCAGAACAATTTGACAGCTTCAAGGCGAATGTTGAGGAATTTTTGCAGGGTGACGGTAAGTATATCGCAGTCGGGGCAAGTGCATCTATCGCGACAAAGACATTGGGACTTACCGATGATAAAATTGTCGTCGCAGGCTACAGCAGCAACGGCATTGCAAAGATCGATTACAGCGGTGAAGGTGTGACAGGAGGATATGGCGAGGATGATATCGGTTTTGTTTACCGCCCTGTCTGGTATGAAAACACCGAGAACGACAAGGTATCTGCAACATTTGACGACAATCCCGACTTCTTTGTAGCAGGCCATTGGAAAAACAATACGGTTGCCCAGGGCAAGGCGGTAATCGTGAAAGAGCAGGATAAGGACGTAACGCTTATTGGTCTTGAAGCAGGCTTCCGCGACCATACAGACTATCTGTTCCGACTTCTTTCCAACAGCATTTTTGAAAAATAAATATGATAAAAGCATCGGGCCTCTGTCCGATGCTTTTGTTAGCTATGTGTATAGTATTTTTCCAGAAGCTGATAGTCCCTCGTCTTTTGAATTTCGATATGATTTGCCAGAGCGAATTCTTCAAGCTCCCGTATCAATTGTTCGCTGTTAAAGTAGGCAACACTAAAATTGAAGCCTCCCCTAACCTTTACCACTGCATTCTTCGTCGTCCAGCCAATCCTGCCGAACTTTATTTTTTTGATATTCTCAGATGTAAAGATTTTTCGGTATATTGTAATATTGGAGATAGTTATTTTATATTCAAACTGGTGAGATGTTAACGTTAAATGAAATCGCAGATAAATAATAAGAACTAAAGCGATCGGAATCAGTAATTGAAAGAACCTGTTGAAGTTTGCTGAGAAAGGCATAACAACTAACAATGAAGATATTATGTATATTGGCGCCCTACCTGAATAAGTCAACTAAATCCCCCCTCACACTTTTCATTTTACCAGATAAATCCAGATGCTGATATAGAAAAAGACCACCTTTTCAGGTGATCTGCATTTTCATAGATAAAGTCCTGCAAGGAAAATCCCCAATGCTTCTTCATAAATCTCATCGAATTGCGATAGCGGCAGCGGGTTTATTCCGAAGCCAAGCTCGACGGTAAAGCCCGGGCGGCGCCAATCCTGGATGAACCAATCTTTATAGCCAGCATAGCTCTCGATAGTTTTTACCGGCTGGTAACCGCTCACCCTGGCAAATTCATTGACCATTGTTTCTGATTCAGGCGGCTCAAGATTTTCAAAGCCCCAGTAAATGACTTCTCCCTGCGTATGGAAAGCCAGAACCCGGGCAAAATCGCGCCTTCTCGTCATTTCTGCCATCGCAACCGCTTCTGGCTCGGATAATGGGTTTGGCCCAACATAGTCCCTCGGGCCAGGCTGACTTGGATTGCGTTCTTTTTCAAGCTCCCATTTTGCCGGGAACTGGTCGTTCAGGTCCACACCTCTGATATTGGCCTTCCATCCGCTGAAATCCTGGCTTCCTCTATTTAATTCTACTACTCTTTCATTCCATGGCTCTGCTTCAGGCGGCCCATTGAGCACAAGATTGACTCCATCAGGATTGACCATCGGCACAATCGATAATGTTGTCTGTCCATAGAAATTCTGCATGGACAGTCCGCGAATGGAGGACTTATTTGTCAAAGCCAAAAGATAGTCGTTCAGAAAAGTCATGATGATGGGAGTGGTGATCCATTCATTGGCATGGAACGATCCATTATAGTGAACCCGTTTATTTCCGTTCCCAATCAGAGTTTCCGGAATACTTTTTCCTAAAACTGAGTTGCCAATCGAAGGCACTCTCATGAAAGGATATACATTTTCCAATCGTCGCAAATCACTCATCAGTGAGGCATAATCATAATTCTTTTTCCCCTGGACAATTCTCCAGGTAATTCTTAATGGGACCTTGATCATCTGTCCGATGTACAAACCGTTTGGGTTAATATTTCGGTTTGCCAGCAGCAGTGCATCCACCTGTAAATTTCTGCTTTGGGCAATCTTCCAAAGAGTATCCCCTGCACGGATCCGGTAATCCACCGCTGCAAAACCAGGAATCCTAACCGTCTGCCCCACATCCAGAGCATTCGGATCGATATCACGGTTGGAATCTATGATTAACTGGAGAGGGATGTTGAACAAATTACTGAAATACCAAAATGAATCTCCTCTTCTCACATATATATCCATAGTGCGCCTCCTGTTCTTTCAAAGTTGCATCTATACATATGTATATGAGTCGCTTTCGAATCTATTTCAGAAGATGAAAATTAGCTTTATTTTTTCAAGCCTTTGATAAAGGCTGCGACTGCGAGCTGGTAACTTTCATCCAGATTCAGCGGCATCCCGAACCCCCTTCTTTGTTCCAGTGATGCAAATCCATGCATCAAGCTTCTCAAACCTCGGACAGCATGGATTGCTTCCTCATCTGAAAGGTCAAAAGGTCCAATAGCAGAAACGACGAGTTCAACGATTTTTTTGCCAGCCTCATGAACCTGCTCATCTGAAGGGGCTGGTGCTGATAATGCGAACTCGTACAGTCCCGGATTTGTTCTTGCAAAGGTTAAATACGCCTGGCTTAATGCCAATACTGCTTCTTCCCCATGAGCTTTGCCCTCTGCTTCCTCCTCAAGGCTAATGTACAGTTTCTGTAGTGAAAAAATGGCCATTTCCCTTTTAATACCCGGCAGGCCATCAAAGTGATTGTATAATGAAGGCGATTTAATGTTGAGCTTCTTGGCCAGCATTGCAAGGGTTACATATTCACTTCCATGCACATTCGCTAGCTCAGCTGCTGCGATCATAATCGTATTTTTATCAAGCGCAATTTTCGGTCTTGGTGACATATTTCTTACTCCTTTATTTTGTAAAAGCTTCTTCAGCTTTTTGGATGGCTTTTTCAATAATTGCTCCAGGATCTCGAAGCAATTCCCCGTGCCCCACAGCCAGCAGGCTTGGGTTTAGCTCATGAATTTTCCGGGCGCTATGCAAGGCTGTTTCTTTGTTCCATGTAGCCATTGCCGGAAAAGGAAACCACGGTATGGTCACACCAGACACGGCTGTTCCTCCCCTAGTTTGGAATGCATCACCCGCTATCAGCATATTTGTTCTCTGGTCAAGGAATGACATCGATCCCGGGGTATGCCCTGGAGTTGAGATTGCCAGCAAAGAACCGATATGATCCCCTTCCTTTATAAGTATATCCGGACTTGTTTTGATGTTCTTTGGTACGCCGCCGCGAATCGGTGTCTGAAGTTCGGTTGAGTCAAGAGATGTATCACCGGCTAAAAGGCGCGCATCGCGATCAGAAATATAAACCGGAACACCCAGTTTAGCTTTCAGCTCATCAAGTGCGCCAATGTGATCGCCATGAGCATGGGTCAAAATAATCCGTTTGATTTGTTTTCCGATTTTTTCAGCTGCCTGCAAAATCGGCTTTGCGCTATACGGTAGCGCCGCATCAATTAAAGTCAGACCATCCTCCTCCTCGATAAAATAACAATTGACAGGAAAAAACCTTGGCATGAACGTAAGCTGATATAAAAACCCCTCTTTGATCACTCTCATTTTATTGCCCCCCCTAAAACTAATATCGTTAGTTTTATTTTAACTAATGTTATTAGTTTTGGCAAGCGCTAATTGGATAAATTATGAAAAACGGACGGTTTCCCCGCCCTATAACCATGAATGGTGATATTAGACCGGTAGGATGACGAAATTTGGGGTTATTACCAGTAAACCTACCAGTATCCTGATGGTTATTTCCAGTTGATGAAGTTTATTAACGGTTACAGACTTTTTATTAACGTTTGCAGCTAATTTATTTACGATTGCCTCACTTTTATTTCCGGTTGCAGCCGATTTACCTCCGGTTAAACAAATTTTATCTCCAGTTGCAGCTGATTTATCTCCGGTTACACAATTTTCATCTCCGGTTGAACCAAATTTAATTAAGTTTATAAAAAAAGAAGCCTCGACTATAAAATCGGGCTTTCTTTCTCATATTACAACACCTTACTCAAAAAGGCTTTCGTCCGCTCATGCTGCGGGTTTTCGAAAATCTCATCTGGCTTGTTTTCTTCCACGACCAATCCGCCGTCCATGAAGATGACACGGTCACCGACTTCGCGTGCAAAGCCCATTTCGTGGGTGACGACGACCATCGTCATCCCTTCGCGCGCAAGTTGTTTTATTACCTCTAATACTTCCCCGACCATTTCTGGATCGAGGGCTGAGGTTGGTTCATCGAACAGCATGATTTTTGGCTCCATCGCAAGGGCGCGTGCGATTGCCACCCTCTGCTTTTGCCCGCCGGAAAGTGAATCCGGGTAGGCTTCTGCTTTATCCTCTAGCCCTACCTTTTTCAGCAGCTCCATCCCTTTTGCCCTTGCCTGCTGTTCCGCAACGCCTCTTACCTTCAGGGGCGCCAGCATGATGTTTTCAATCACAGTCTTATGCGGGAACAGGTTGAAATGCTGGAATACCATTCCGACCTCTTCGCGAACTTTGTTGATGTCCGTACCCTTATCCGTAATGTCTATGTCCTCGATCAGCACATGCCCCTCCGTAATCGTCTCGAGCAGGTTTATGCAGCGGAGGAAGGTTGATTTACCGGAACCTGATGGACCGATGACCACGACGACCTCCTGTGGCTGTACCTCAACATTTATTCCATTCAAAACTTTATGGCTGCCAAATGATTTTTGCAGATTAGCGACTTTGATCATTCTGTTTTCAGCCTTCTTTCAAGGAGATTTAGTAAAAAGCTAAGCGAGAGTGTCAGGATGAGATATATGACTGCTGCGGTGAGGTATGGTTCCCATACGCGATAATACTGGCCTGCCATCGCCCGGCCCCAGTACATGATTTCAGGAGTCGCGACAATGGCGGCTAGTGATGATTCCTTAATAAGCACGATGAATTCATTTCCAAGAGGAGGAATCATCCGCTTGAAGGCCTGCGGTAAAATGACATACCTCATCGCCTGGACATGGGTCATTCCAAGCGAGCGGGCGGCTTCCATCTGCCCGCGGTCGATCGACTGGATTCCTGCCCTGAAAATCTCTGCGATATACGCCGCCGCATTTAGGGACAGGGCGATGATGGTCGCAACAATCCCATTTGTCTCCCCTATGAGCATGGGGACGACACCAAAATGAATCAGCAATATTTGCACAAATAACGGGGTTCCCCGGAAGAAAGTAATATACCAGACAAAAGGCCAGGTCAGCAGTTTTCGGCGCTGTATTTTGCCAAGCCCGATGAACAGGCCGAGGATTGTCCCGATTAAAATCCCCGCCAATGATAGTCCAATTGTAAGAAGCGTGCCTTTTACTAGATAAGGAGAATATTCAACAATAATATCAAAACGAAAATCCATAGCTTGCCCTCCAAAGCCCCGAGGCCTGGGACTAGATTTTGATGAAGTTTACAATCACATTGACTGTTGGTTTTCGAACATTTCTTGCAACTAAAAGACATCGGGCTCTTTTCGATATGACGAAATTGCATTATAAGTCTGTGAAAGCATCAAAGTTTATGAAAAGAGCTCTACAAAAAAATGCGTAACGCTGTTTTCAAGAGTTACGCATCATCGAAGATTCATTGTTTATGAGGTTATTCTGATGCTTCCTGTTCCGCCTTCAGCATTTCCATATTTGGATCTTGGCCGAACCATTCTTGATAGATTTTTTCATATGTGCCATTCTCGACGATTTTCTTGATTGCTTTATCGAAGTCCGCCTTCAGATCGGTGCCTTTCGGGAACAGGATTCCATAGTATTCTGCCTCGAAGCTGTCGCTGTCTTCAATGACCTTCAGTTTTTCATTCGGATTGTTTTTGGCATATACTTCGACTACGCCGTTATCTGCTACGACTGCATCTGCTCCGCCAGACAGCATTTCCATGATTGCCAGGTTGTTGTTATCGAATTTCTTGATATCCTCGTTGTTCTTGCCAAGGAGCTTATCCATTGTTGCCTGCCCGGTTGTGCCGTTTTGGACAGCTACAACCTTGCCCTTCAAGTCAGCAGCACTTTTAATGTCGCTGTCTTCACGGACAAGGATTTTATTAGTGGATAAGAAATATGGCAGCGAAAAGTCATATGTCTGCTTGCGCTCATCATTGATTGAGATTGAGGAAACCGCCAGATCAGCTCGCTCGCTCTTGATTTCCACAAAAATCGGGTCCCAGCCGACATTTTCGATTTTCAGCTCGTATCCTGCTTCTTTCGCCACAGCCTTCAGAAAATCGATATCAAAACCAACAATTTTGTCGCCATCCATGTATTCAAATGGTGCATATGCTGCATCAGTGACGACCCTTAATTCCTTCTTTTCGGCGTCGGATCCCCCTCCGCCTGAGCTTGTTCCGCATGCCGACACTACGAGTGCCATGATTGCCAACATCACAATGGCAAGAAATCTTTTCTTCATTCTGATTGCCCCCTCTTTTAAAAACGTGCAAAACTTTAATAATTTATATGTAATCAAGCAGGCTTGTATTACTTTTTGCGGTGATAAGAAAAACTTATATTTATAGATTCATACCTTGTTATTTCCTTATGTTTCCTTTTAGATTAAGATTTTAACAGGGAGGGATTTATGATGAAGTTTAAATTCAAAGCGATAGACCACATTCAGCTTGCTGCACCTAAGGGTTCAGAAGAGCAGGCCAGGAGATTTTTCGGGGAAATATTAGGGTTTGAAGAAGTCGAAAAGCCGGCAGAGTTGAAAAAGCGGGGCGGAGCATGGTTTCAATACGGGAATTGCCAAATCCATATTGGCATAGAGGAGCCTTTTGTCCCAGCACGCAAGGCGCATCCGGCGTTTGAAATCGAAAATATTGAAGGATTGAAGGAGCACCTTGCTGTAGCAGGAGTTGAATACATAGAAGATGATAAGCTTCCAGGCGCAAATAGGATTTATGTAGATGACCCGTTTGGCAATAGGATTGAATTATTGGAGTGGATCAGTTAGGTTTTGCTTGCTCGATTGGTTTTCAATCGAGCAATAATTTGGTATCATATTTAGAAAAGCGAAATATTCGTACTGAGAAAGAAGTGTTGATGGAATGACCCAGCAGCAAAAGGCAAAACGGAATTTGATGATCATGTGGTTCGCGAATTTCTTCATTGCCGGCAGCATGACAATGGTGATGCCTTTTCTATCCTTGTACATTGAGACTTTCGGTGATTTTTCAGAAAGGTATGTTCAGAACTGGTCGGGATTGACGTTCGGGATTACATTCGTCACTGCATTTCTATTCTCTCCGGCAATCGGCAGGCTGGGGGACCGGTTCGGCCGAAAAATGATCCTGATTTTCATGGCTTTCGGAATGGGATTTTCGGTTTTCCTGTTAGGATTAGCCAGTTCAGTATGGGAATTATTTTTACTAAGGATGTTCATGGGATTATTCTCAGGCTTCATCCCTGTTTCACAGGCCCTGATCTCTACACAGACACCAAAGGAACAGGCCGGAAAGGTTTTAGGGACTCTTCAGACTGGCAGCATAACCGGCGCCCTTCTAGGACCGATGATCGGCGGGATTCTTGCTGACTCTCTAGGCTACGCAGCAACCTTCCAATCAACCTCAGCCTTCATCGTCCTGTCAGGATTGTTAGTGTTCATGGTAATGGAATACAGGATTGATATCAAAAAAGGAACAAAAACGAATTACAGCCGCAAAGAAGTTCTTCAGCATATTTTTAAAAACCCAATCATGGTCAATGTCCTGCTCATGTCGATGCTTGTGCAGATTGCCCATTTCAGTATCCAGCCCATCCTGTCGCTATATGTGGGAGAGCTGCATGGACCAGAAAACCTTGCATTCTTTTCTGGAATCGCCTTTTCGGCAGCAGGACTCGGCAATTTGCTAATGGCACGGAAATGGGGCCAAATTGCCGACCGGGTTGGCTATATTAAAATTCTTGTCGTGCTCCTGTTTTTATCTGCGATCATCTATCTGCCAGGCGGTTTTGTGGATAACATCTGGCAGCTTGTCCTGATCCGTTTCCTGCTGGGCATTACCATCGGCGGCATTATCCCTGTCAGGGTTGCCTATATCAGGCAGGAGGCCCCGGTGGCAATGCAGGGCGAGGTGCTCGGCTACAACACAAGCCTCCGTTTCTTCGGGAACATTGTCGGTCCAATACTGGGCGGTTTTCTTGCAGGATACTTCGGTTTCACCTCGGTATTCGTCCTGACAAGCGGACTTCTGCTCGTAAGCGGCATTGTCCTGTTTGCATCGATGCAGCGCAATCCCCAGTTCGTTAGAGATACTTTTTAAAAATAAGACGGAAAAAGGCTGGATCCTAGTGATTCAGTCTTTTTTATTTATTAAGAGTCATCCCCAAGTAAATGGCAGTCAGAAGCTTTTACCAAAAAATATTCGAACGTAAGATGTTCCATTTAAAGCAACCTTGCCACACATCTTTGGAAGAATTATCCACATTACTGTTTTTTAACCGTCGCCTGAGCGAACCATTTACATATGAATGAGATTTAGAGGAAGAATAGGTTCATATTACATATGGAAAATTGGGTGATTATATTTGGAAGTACAAGCCTTGCAGGAGGTCGAAAAACTGGCCTTAAAAAAGCACAAAATTTTTAAACAAAGCAAAACACGCTATCTGGCCAGAGCTGCCCTGGCTTCGATGTTCATCGGTTTTGGGGTAATTGTTGCGTTCAAGACGGGTAATCCATTTTATGTAGAACACTCGCCCTTTGCCTATCCTATAGCGGCCATTACATTCGGTGCCGCCATTATCCTGATTGCCTATGGTGGAGGTGACCTGTTCACAGGGAACACCTTTTATTATACGTTTACGGCACTGAGGAAAAAAATGGCCTGGGTGCAGGTAGCCAGGATGTGGGCTTACAGCTATATCGGCAATATCATTGGCGCAGCTGCATTTGCTTTTTTGATCTACACAACGGGATTGTTTGATGACAATTCCGTAAACGGATTCTTGTTAAGCGTCGCTGAAAAAAAGACACTCGCGCCAACTTCAGAGCTATTTTTCAGGGGAATTCTCTGTAACTGGCTCGTTTGCCTGGCGTTCTTCCTGCCGATGTCAATGAAGGGCGACGGAGCAAAAATGTTCGCAATGGTGTTCTTCGTCTACTGCTTCTTCATTTCGGGCTATGAGCACAGCATTGCCAATATGTGCACCTTTGCGATTAGCATGGTCCTCGATGACCCACAGTCTGTTACTTTTGCCGGGGTAATTCATAATCTGATTCCCGTGACGATCGGCAATCTCATAGGTGGCGGGATTATGATGGGCTGGATGTATTATTACGCGAACAAACCATTTTTTGAGGAATGATAAAAGGCTCAGTTTGTACCTGAGCCTTCCCTTTTTAATTTGATCGCAATTTGAGCTGCCATCAGGGTGGATCCTATAAAGATGGAGGCAAGAAGTATTTGATTACTCAACAACTCTTTTGAATACACTGCTACATTCATTGAAAACCAAAACAGGCTGCTGACGGCAGCAGCCCCGAAGAACAACCCCCATATGAACTCCTTGACCTTCCGGTACCAAAGGCTCCCCTGGAGATGCTTTATGTAAAAATAGAAAAATATACATACGACCAAAACTACGAACGAATAACTGTAAGGAAAACGGACAGCATCTTCTACCCTATCTACCACAGCGATGTTCCCTAGAAATAGCAGTTGAAAGATAAGAAAGTAAAAAACGACAATTAGTAATAAAATCCATTCTGATATGTATATAAAGACCTTTCTGTAAATTTACGGATTCCTCCTCCAAATCCATATATGTTTATACTTCTTTTTTGAAAATAATATTCCTTCATAATTAAACAGGATATAGAAAGTTCTATATCCTGTTGATCTTGCAGTGACGAATTTATCACCGATGTAACTGCCCCTCTAAAGTTTCTGCTTGTAATAGGTGATGCCAAGGGCAAATGCAAGTACTGTACCCTTCACGATATCCATCGCATAATACGGGACCGACATCATCACAAGACCATTTTGCAAAATGCCGATTAACACCGCCCCGACGAATGTACCGAATGCGTTTGGCTTGCCAGCTCCAAGAACGGAAAACCCAATAAAAGCAGCGGCCACTGAATCCATCAGATAAGGAGAACCTGCATTGATTTCTGCAGTCATGACACGGGAGGCCAAAACAATCCCGCCAATTGCCGCGAATAAAGCTGATAGCAGGTAGGCTGCTGTTTTATAGCGGTTGACTGGAATGCCTGAAAGCCTGGCCGCTTCTTTATTGCCGCCAATCACATACATATAGCGGCCATGTTTTGTGTATGTCAGGAATATATGGACAATTATGACGGCGATCGCCATGATCAGGATGATCCACGGAACCTGCCCTATTTTAGCGAAAAATGGGCTGATTGTTCCTGTGGAAAAACTTCCATCAGACAGAATCATATTCTCCGAAACCGTCGCGCCCTTCGTATAAGTCAGCGCTGTTCCCTGGATGATGAACATCATCGCCAGTGTCATCAGCATGTCCGGAATCTTCAGCTTCAAGATCATCAATGAATTGAGTGTCCCTACAATCAAGGCGGCGGCGATCGCTGATAATACCGCAATCAGAGTGTTTTGCGAGAACCAGACAAACATCGAGATGACGATGGCGTTGGACAAGGATGCGACAGAGCCGACGGATAAATCAAAGCCATCAACTGTCAGCGATATGGTGATGCCAATCGCGATTATTGTAACGATTGAAATCGAACGGAGTATATTAATGACATTATCGCCGTTGATAAAAGAAGGATTCGCTGCCGCGAAGATGGCGACCAGGACAAAGATTGTCAAAATCGTCCCATATTTATATAGGAACTGGAACAATTCGAATGTCTTTTTTTGCGTTGGTTCTTGCTGAAATGGGAGTTTCGCTTCCATCCTATCTTCCTCCTGTTGAATAAAATAAAAGTTCTTCTTCTGTTGTTCCGGCGGTTTCAAGCTCCTTGACTGGTTCACCATCATAGAGCACGTAAACTCGATTCGTGATGCCGACGATTTCCGACAGCTCCGAGGAGGCATAAATGACACCCTTCCCTTGTGCTGCAAGCTGGGCAATCAGCTCAAAGATATCCCGTTTTGCGCCTACATCCACGCCCTTGGTTGGCTCATCAAAGATATACACGTCCGCATCGGCAATCAGCCACCTTCCAATCGCTACTTTCTGCTGGTTCCCGCCTGAAAGATTTTCAACTTTGACCGTTGCCGATGGTGTCTTGATGCCGAGAGACTTTATGTACTCCTGTGCTGTTTTCTTTTCAGCCCGTCGGTCGATAAAGCTCCATACTCCAGTGAATTTCTTGAGGTTGACTGCTGTAAGATTGGAAGTGACCGATTCGGCAACAAGCACACCTTCCTTTCGCCGTTCTTCTGGAACAAGGGCCAAACCGCTTCTTACAGCAGCATGGGGGCTCGTCAGCTTAAGGATTTCCCCTTTTAACTTAACGCTTCCGCTCTTGGCAGGTGCCGCGCCAAACAGCAATTTGCACAGTTCTGTCTTTCCTGCCCCGACCAGGCCGGCAAGCCCGACGATTTCCCCTGCTCTTACATGAAGTGAAGCATTTTTCACTTTATCTCCATCTTTTAAGCCTTCGACTTCCAGGAGAGTATCTCCGAACGTGCTGACCCTTGGCGGGAATTGATCTTCCAGCTTCTGGCCGAGCATGTATTCAATAACCTGGTGAGTGTCGACTTCAGGAATAGCTTTTTTCATGACCAGTTCGCCATTTCGCATGATCGTAATCTCATCACATAATTCAAAGATTTCCGGCATCCGATGGGAGATGAAGATGATGCCAACATCCCTTTTAGCCAAGTCCCTGACAATCCGGAACAATACAGATGTTTCTGTATGACTGAGAGGAGCGGTTGGTTCATCAAGGATTAAGAATGAGCAATCACTTGAAATTGCCCGGGCAATCAGGACCAGCTGTTTCTCAGCAAGCGTCAGTTCCCCGGCAAGCTTTTTTACAGGAATGTGAAGGTTCATGTTGGATAGGATCGACTCGGCCTTTTTGAAAAGCTCCTTCCAATTCATCCAGTGCTGTTGGCCCATCTCCTGCACCGTTTGGTTGAGCATGATATTTTCAGCCACTGTCAACGATGGGATGATGGCTGTATCAACCTCCTGGTAGACCGTCTGGATGCCGAGTTTTTGTGCATCAGCTGGTGTCCTGATTTCGACACTCTTGCCATCGAGCTGGATTTCCCCTGTGTAATGATCGTGGGCACCAGAAAGCACCTTCATTAACGTCGATTTTCCCGCTCCATTCGCGCCAATCAACGCATGGATCATGCCTGTTTCTGTGCTGAAATTTACGTTATTCAACGCTCGCACTCCCGGAAACTCAATACTGATGTTTTTCATTTGAAGTTTCATCCCGTGGCCTCCTCTCTATCAATCTGCAAAGCAGACACTCTCTTTAGTTTGAGAGTGTCTGCTTCGAGTGGCGGAACTGGAAAAAATCGTGCGGAATTTCCAATTCGCCATTAAAATTGTGAAATCGCCAATAAACTAGTGGTTTTCGCCAATATATTTCTGAAATCGCCAATAAACATGCGAAAATCGCCAATAAATTTCGGAAATCGCCAATAAAATTATTAACGCCTAAAATTAAGAGAAGTATTTTATTATTTTTTGTAATGATCTTTCAATTTCTCCATCCAATCTTCCAAAAACGCATCGGATTTGCCCCAGCCTTCGATGATTTCAGCAAGATTGACCATATTTACCGGATTTTTTGACTGCTGAAGCTGATCCTGTGAAATAAGTGATGCTTCAAGATCGTAGGTTGCCGGTGTTTCTTCACCAGCCAGTTTTTTTGCCAACAATCTCATATTCACTTCCCCAATCAGCTTTGGATCAACGGCGGCCGTGTATTTCCATGGGTTGCCTTCTCCCTGGATTTCCTGCAGGTCAGCATTGGATACATCGATTCCGTAAATCTTGATTTCATCTCGGCCAGCTTCCTTAATGGCACGAGCTGCGCCGATCGCAAAAGCATCCCATGTTGCGAAGATCGCGTCAATTTCTCCTTTTGGATGCTTGTTCAACATAGCGGACACTGCGTTTTGTGTCTGGACGCTTGTATCTGCAGCCGCTACTCCGAATCTGTCAACCTCTTTGATTCCTGGATTCGCCTTCAAGGTTTCCTGGTAAACTTTATTTCTTCTGACCATTGGCGGGAAGCCATCGACCCATAGGTACACGATATTCGCTTCTCCATTTTGGTCCTTCACAAGCTGATCCAGTGCCTGCGTTGCGAGAGCCTCATCATCCTGGGATGTAAGTGTGACTCCTTCGACCTGAGCCAGATCCGGATTTGAATCGAAAGTTACGACACTTTTGCCTTTTTGCACTAATTTTTTCACATCTTCTACTGTAGCTGCGTCATCACCATGGGAAATGATGAATCCATCATAGTCCTGCTGGAGCCCCTGATTGATTGCATCATGAAATTTAGCTGTGTCCCCATTCGCCGTGAAGACGTCTACCTTGAAGCCGAGCGCTTCCCCTTCTGCCTTCGCTCCGGCCAAAAATTGCGCAGTATGGTCGTCTCCGCCAATCTTGCGGATGACTTTGATTTTGACTTCCTCACCTTTGGCAAACCGCTCCGGAACTCCTTCAACAGGACCACTGGCAGTCTTCGTCTCTCCCCCGCCGCAGCCTGTCAGCAGCAAAGCTGAAGCAATTGCACTTAATAATACTTTTTTAATTCCTTTTTTCATCTTAATTTCCCCCTTTGATTAATCTGCCTGACTAACACAAATAAAAAAACCTCTCCAGAAAAGAGAGGTTTCAAACGCAATAGAATACAAATGTCGGATTCCTCTCTTATCTTTCAAAACAAATAAATGTTTTGCAGGATTTAGCACCAATTCCATTTGGAACGGTTGCTGGGCGTCATAGGGCCAGTCCCTCTGCCACTCTTGATAAGAGAATTTCTTTATTTAGTTAATGTTGCAAATTGATAAAGTTTACTTTAAACTCCTATACTCATATTGTCAATATTATTTTGAAAATTTAATTTTCATGCTTAAAAAAGAAGATCCCCATATTTGGGAATCTTCTTTTTACAATCAGCCCCTGCCTGCCGCAGTCATCCATTCGTACTGGCGAAGTTTTACTTCATAAAGTGTCAATGGGTCACGGTAAAGTTCAGGGTTAATTCTCATTTTTTCAAGTTCGTTTTTTCCATATTCGATTTCGGATTTTGCTTCTTCTACTGCAACTTCAAGAACGTTGAATGGGTTTTTGAAGAACAGATTCACATCACGCTCAATCGATTTTTCGAAAATCTCGAATTGCTGCAGAAATCTTTTCGCAATGGTTACGCCGATTTCATAATAATCTTCAGTCTCGAGATATGTTTTGTAGCGGTTATAAAGCATCGCATTGTTTTGCGGAAGCACCCCAAGCAGCTTGCCGGCGCTTTTCAAGAAAAATTGCTGCGGCGTCGAGCGATTCATGATGTTGACCTTTTCATAGTGGACACCGTTCGTCATCCGGTCAGCATCACGGCGCCAGTCATCTAGTACTCTGAAATCACAGTCGAGGCTGATCCTTTCATCTCCATACATGGAGTTAAAGCCCTCGGCCATTTCATTCAAGTAGTTTTGGCTTTGGTCGAATTCGTCCTTTGAATGTTGAATCCACCCTCGTAAATCTTTATGGAATTTCGGCAGTACGGTTCCATCGAGATATTCCTGGATTCTCTTGTTCATTTCTTCATCCATTTCAGCATGGATATTTCCGAAATCGCTGTCCTCCGTCACTAATTCCGAGCACCCACGCAATAATTCAGGAATCTTCTCAATGATTTCCGCACGGGTTTCATCCTTGATTTTTCGGTATGACTTCTGGATGGAACTTGACTTCTCTTCTTCAATATCTCCCAGCTGGTTGATCGCGCCATTAAGCTTGCTCACCATTTCCTCGTTCCAGCTGATTGATTCAGTATGGTTATTCTCAATTTCAATTCGTTTATCGAGCAAATACGTGATCGCCCTTCTGACGAAGAATTGCAGTTTTGCGGTACGCTCTTGCTCGAAGTCGACTGTGCTTCTATTAGTTTGTATGAAATCAGAGAAATCCCTCAGTTGCTTACCCTTATCATAGTTAGATGAGAAAGCAAACATTTTCGAATCAGGATAGTATTGACTGATTTCAGCCAATGTCTGGTCAAAAACATCAATTGCCTCCTGCTGACTGTATATCACATCTATTTTATTCAACAAGAAATGTATAGGCAGATCCGGGAAGTACTCTGAAATTTTCGAGAGGATTTCCTTTTCTTTTTCCGTAAAAGGATCATTCGCATTGAGCACGAAAAGCAGACCATCAGCAAATCTCAAGTAATTGTACAACGGATGCTTGTCATAGTTATTACTGTTTATCCCTGGAGTATCAATCAATGCTAATTCGTGTTCCCTCAAGAATGGGAACTCTGCCTTGAAATCAATGATTGTTTCATTCTTATGAGTCTGGCGGCGAACTCCTGCCGCTTCCTTGAAATCCTCTATATCCGTGATCCGGCGGACGTCTGTATCGGTAATTTCTTGGATTTCCGGATTCTCTTCATTCTTGAAACGGATGACAGCAGCAGTTGGTGCGGTGATCAACTCTTCCCCAACAATGGTATTGACGAATGAGGACTTCCCATTGCCAGTTATACCAGCGATCAACAGATTATGAACATTGGATTCCTGCAACTCCTGGACCATCCACTTAATCCGGTTGCCGACCTCTATCTCATGATTTCCAGCCCATTCAATGATCGTCTTGAACAGCTGCATGCTATCCTCATATCCATCATGGTACTCGCGCGAATTGAGCACTAGATTTTCGGCATCGTGAATCGCGGACGAGGTGATGGTCCCTGGAAATACCTCATTCCACGCAATAATGGATGATGCCGATACAAGACTGTTGACAGGACTTGTGATTTTCAGCCAATTGGTAAGCAATTCAGGGATCAACGGTGAAATTTCCTTGATTAATCGATCGCCGTTAATCAACTCGAAATATGTGTCCTGATAGACCGCTGACAGATGGGTCCATCCATCTTTTCTATTTCCGTCCATCCCGCTGAATAATTGGTTGAATTCCCTTAGCCATGTCATGTATGAACTTTGACCCTTATAGCTTTCCCACAGGGATACTGCCAACTGTTCAAACCGGCCTCTGTCCACCTGGAAAAGAACAGATAATGCTTCGTTAAAATAATCTGGTGCGAACTGAGCGGTATGCCCCTGTTCTACATATTGATTCAAAACGTCGAACCACTTAGGCGAACCGGTGCGAACCCCTTCATTGACTGCCAGCTCGACTGCATTATCCCAGTCCTGGTGCTCTTCAAAGAAAGCGCGGGCAATCTCCGTTACGCCAGGATAATCTGGATCAAGTGACACTGACTTCTTGATGACAGCAACCGCTTTTTCAAGCTTTCCCTGCTCTATGTAGAGAGATAAAAGCTGAAGGCCACTCTCGATTTTAAGCACATTGCTCTCTGTTTCAATCGACAGGTACAGCTCCTCCGCGGAAGTAAGCAAACCAAGTTCAAGGAAGGCATCACCCATGTTCTTTTTCGCCCATGGCTCGAATTCATTTGTAATGTTCTCCCACTTAAAAATCGCCGCTTCAAAATCTTTATTGTGAAAATAAACCTCTCCCTGAGCAAAACGGATATACGACAAATCTGGCATATCATTCTTTTGCTCTTCAAGGTAAAGCTCCCCGAGAACATGAACAGGATGTGTCCTGTTTCCTGATTCCATATAAGTTTCAAAATACGACTTTTTGATTAATTGCTCTTCAAATGTCATGACTTTCCTCCGACTTCTCATAATAATCAATTCAAAAAAAGAGCCTTCGGACTCCTTCAGGCATTAAAAATTTGTATTAGCTAACTGTTCTTTTTCCCTATTGCGGCTTGCCCTCAAACCTTATCATTGTATTCTATCAAACTATTTTTCATTCAAGATTTCAGCCAGCTTTCAGTTTTGCTACAAGCACTGCAAAATTTGTAATCTTTTTAATAAATGAACCAGTTTTTTGCCAGTTTTTGTCGAAAAATGCCTCTACCTATATCTTTCGAACTAAAACTAGGTTTTATGGGGAAGTAATGAAGTTTGTCACACCGCAGATAGGGCAAAATCATTATAATGAAGGTAACATTACGACCGAAAAAGGAGATTGTTATGCTTACTCTGAAACTAATGGGCGCTCCCCTGGAACACTTGAAATCACAACATATAAAAAACAAATCTGTCATGATGAACAACAAAACGCTCGCTTCCATCAAGGAAAACGGAAATGAGGTTGAATTCCACATTGACCCTTATCTTGACCTCGATGAATTTCAATTTTTAAGGGATATTATCATGGAGCTCAGCTTTGGAAACGAAGCCGCCATCGATGAAAGAGGCTGCCAGCTAGGCTATCTGGAGAACGGTGAGAAGGCGTATTTGATCAAGAATTGGCAAGAGTGGAAGGTATTCTTAATGAAAGCCAAACTAAGGACACTAGAAGGTCAGAACGTGCAGGCTTTAAATCCAGACGGCGAAGAACTTGGTTCCGGCCTGCTTGCTGAGTATGAAATCGCTGAAGGTCCGTTTCGAATCACCAGCTGCACCTTGATCACCCTTTTCGGGGAAAGGAAGTTCGAAGGGGAAAATATTAGGGTTATCCCGACTAATCAGTTCAGCTAAAAAGATGAAGCGCCAATTCACTCATACCTAAAGAAAAGCAGCGGACAAATCCGCTGCTTCTTTATTTGTCTTTATTCAATTCATCAATCAGCTGCTTTGTCCGTTTCGCATTTCCTTCCGCGAAGTTTTCTAGGCGTTCCTTCAGCTCAGGATCGTCGTGGACTCGTTCAGCCGTTATTAAGTACGTACGCATCAAATCTTCTTCAATCTCAACGGTATTTTCAAGTACTTCCTCGATTGATTCTTTTTTGCTGTCGTGATGAAAAAAAGAATGGGAAACCACGTTCATACCTCCCTTTCTACTCCAATTTTAATGTTTGAACAAACTTCCATTAAGAAAGGAGCTCTCCTTTTATCATCGCCAGCAGCTTACTTTTTATACTCGGCCTTCCTCCAGATGAAGAAGGCCGTTGTTGCCAGCAGAGTAGAAATCAGCGCGACAATCACCGCACCATACACACGCTCATCCTCATGTCCATAATAGCCTTCGATGGCATTGGATAGTGAGAACACGTTAATTGCAAGGAACAGGAAAATCGAGAAAAAAGCAATTCGTTTTTTATCCATGCCTTACTTCCCTCCCCACTGCAAACACCTTGCCATCTTTGATTTCAAGGAGGATTTTCGGAAGCTCGCGCTGCGGCGGTCCTGCCATCGGCTGGCCGCTGTCTACATTGAAATAACCTTTGTGGCATGGGCACAGCAAGACATTTTCCTTATGCTCATAAAAGACTGGGCATTGAAGGTGAGTACATTTATTATTGTACGCGACAAATTTGTCCTCCGGTGTCCTCACCAAAATGGCTGGTTCATTCTTCGTCGGGTAGTTGAAGTTCCTGGATTCCCCAATCGCCAGATCATCGATATCTGTGATTTCCACACGCTTCACTTCACCGTTTTCATCGCGCAGGAATGTGAAGATCCCGAATGGAGTCGTTGCAAGTCCGATGGCGACTGTAGCACCAAACGAAGCTTTCAGAAACGCCCTTCTATTCAAATGGACATCGTCTTTCCTGTTCAGATTATCAATCAGCTTGATCATATCTTTATCATCTTCATGATGTGTCTGCTTTTTATCATCACTCATAGCCAAATCCTCCTGTTCCTAGAGCTAAAACTTAGCATCGATTTTTTCTGCCAGGTTTAGATATTCATTGAATAGCGGGGTGTTTTCCTCCGCAATCGCAGGTGTCTCACTATTCTCATCCGCTTCCTGGATCGGCAGCTGCCCCAGCAATTCCGTACCAAGCTGTGCTGCAAGCTCCTCACCGCCGCCTTTTCCAAAAATGTAATACTTCTGGTCGCTGTCTTCAGGCTTGAAATAAGACATATTCTCCACCACGCCAATGACTTCATGCTTGCTCTTGATCGCCATTGACCCAGCGCGTTCAGCAACGAATGAAGCAGCCTTATGCGGTGTGGTTACGACGATTTCCTTGCTCTGCGGAATCATCAGATGCATATCAAGAGCCACATCTCCCGTCCCAGGGGGCATATCGAGAATGAAGTAATCCATTTCTCCCCATAGCACATCTTCGGTAAAATGCTGAATCATTTTTCCCAGCATCGGGCCACGCCAGACGATTGGCTCATTGTCCTTTACAAGGAAGCCCATTGACATTACTTTAATGCCGTGCGCCTCAACCGGAATGATTTTTCCGTTGAACGTTTTTGGTTTTGCATCTATATTAAGTATTTTCGGTACGCTAAATCCGTATATATCAAGGTCGATGATTGCGACTGACTTGCCAAGCTTTTGCAGCGCGAGCGCCAGATTCACTGATAGTGAAGACTTGCCAACTCCGCCCTTTCCGCTCGTTACCGCCAGCACATTTCCTTTTAACATGTTAAGCACCTCTTTTTTAGGATGGGTTATTATTCCCTACCTTATCTATTATTAGTTGAAACCCTTGCTGGAAAAAATCGCGGAAAATTTCCAGTTCGCCAATATATTTTTATTTTCGCCAATAAAGTTGTGAACTTCGCCAATAAAATCAGATTTTCGCCAATAAACTTGTGAAAACCGCCAATAAAATCAGATTTTCGCCAATATCCTGAAAATCAACCTAAAAACAAAGCCGGCCCTAATGAACTTAGCGCTCTTTTCTGGCCGGCTCCATTAAATTATGACTGTGAATCGGTGTAAACTCCGAAGAATTCAGGTACGTAATCCCATTTGTTGCCCTCTTGAGGCTTTTTGCCTTCTACGAGGTTCATTTGGGTACGTTTTCTGCGCAATTGCTGCATTTCATCGAAATCGATGAAACGGATTGCATCACTCGGGCAAACAGATGCACACATTGGCGCGATATCATGACGAGTTCTGTCATAGCACATATCGCATTTGTACATTTTGTTCGTTTCGAAATCGAATTTCGGGATACCGAATGGGCAGCCGAATGTACAGTTGCGGCAGCCGATACATTTTTCTTCCATCGCTGACAACACGACACCTTCGTCCGTGATTTGGATGGCGTTTGCCGGGCAGACGCGCGCACATGCAGGGTCTTTACATTGCATGCACAGCATCGGGAATGTCTGGCGAGATTCAGTGAAGTCTACATATTCTACATAGTTCCGTTCCTTAGCATCATGGTCCCCACACTCACGGCAGGCTGCCTGGCAGGCACGGCATCCTATACAGCGCTCAAATTCAAGATACATTATTTTATTCATAATGGCCGTTCCTCCTATTTAGTCAGTTTTTCAAGCTTTACAGCACAGACTTTAAATTCAGGCATCCTTGAGAATGGATCCAGTGCCGGGCTGGTCAATTGGTTGACTGCCAGCTTTTTGCCCCAGTGGTAAGGGACGAACATTGTGTCTTTGCGGATTGCTTTTGTTATTTTAACCGGAGCGATCATATCGCCTCGCGGTGTTGTCAATTTCACTCTTTCACCGTTTTCGACCTGGTACTGGCTTGCCAGTTCCGGGTGCATCTCTACGAATGGCTCAGGGCATTGTTCCATCAGGAAGTCGACGCGACGTGTCTGGTTGCCTGATAGATAGTGGAATACTACACGTCCTGTTGTCAGCCATAAAGGATACTCTTTTGATTGAACCTCTGCAGGTCCTCTGAAATCACAAACTGCAAGATTCGCTCTTCCATCTTCCGTAGCAAAACGCTCCTGGAAAATGGATGGAGTTCCCTTGGAGTCTTCTGCCGGTGCTGGCCAGAATACGCCGTCCTGCTCATCGATTTTTTCGTAAGTCACTCCGAAGTAGTCAGCCTTTCCGCCTTTAGAAGCGTGGCGAAGCTCATCAAAAATCTCTCTTGGTTCGTTGTAATCGAAGAACTTTCCTTTTCCAAGGCGGTCAGCGATCAGCTTCATGATTTCCCAGTCTGGCTTGGATTCGCCAAGCGGCTCGACAACTTTACGGATGCGGATGACACGACCTTCGATATTTGTAGTCGTACCCTCGTCTTCAGCCCAAGTCGTTGCCGGAAGAACAACATCCGCAAGCTCAGCAGTTTCTGACATGAAGAAGTCATTCACAACCAGGAAGTCAAGCTTTTCAAGTGAATCCTGTACATAGTTGATGTTCGGTGATGAAACAACCGGATTCGAGCAGATAACATGCAATGCACGGATCGTCTTGTTCTGCATCAGGTGGAACATCTCATATGCTGAAACGCCTTCTTTCGGCATTTCTTCTGGCTTGATGCCCCAAACTCCAGCTACGTGTTCTACATCCTTAGGGTTGGCGATTTTGCGATATCCAGGAAGCGCGTCTGCTTTCTGTCCGTGTTCGCGTCCGCCCTGTCCGTTGCCCTGGCCAGTAAAAGTGGCTACGCCAGATGCAAATTTACCAATTTGTCCTCTTAACAATGCCATTGATGTATAAAGGCTTACGTTGTCAACACCAGAAGTCTGCTGCTCCGCGCCGCGTGCGAACATGACGACTGAGCGTGGTGATTTTCCGAAAATGTGCGCTGCCTTGATGATTTTCTCAGCTGCGACACCTGTAAGCTTCGATGTATATTCAGGCGTGAATTTCGCCGTCATTTCTTTTAACTCTTCAAAATTGTTGCAGCGTTCCTGTACATATTCATTGTCAACGTAATCATACTTGATCAAAAGATGCATGATACCGTTCGCCAATGCAGCGTCTGTTCCTGGAAGCAAATCCAGGTGTACGTCAGCCACACGTGCTGTTGCTGTTTCACGCGGATCAGCGACGATGAATTTCGCGCCTTTGTCCTTTGCCTTCCAGAACCATTGGATACTGGTCGGATGACATTCCGCTGTGTTGGAGCCAGCCATGAAGAAAGTATCCGTATGCTCTAGCTCAGTCCAAGGAAGTGTCGAGCCGCGGTCCATTCCAAGCGTCTTGTTGAATCCGCCGGCAGCGGAGCTCATGCAGTAACGGCCGTTATAGTCGATATAGCGAGTTCCAAGTCCTACGCGGGCGTACTTGCCGACAAGGTAACATTTTTCATTTGTCATCGAAACGCCGCCGTAGACGCCAACCGCATCTTTTCCGTAGTTTTCCTGAATCCCTTTATATTTGCTCTCAATTAAATCCAGTGCTTCGTCCCATGTTGCTTCTACGAACTTGCCATTCTTTTTGATCAAAGGAGTCTTGATGCGATCCGGATGGTCAATTGTCTGGTAAGCCGTGACTCCTTTAGGGCACATCTTCCCTCTTGTTAAAACCCAGTCATAACGCGGTTCTACACCGACAACCTTGTTATTCTTTTCATCGACACGGATGTGCATGCCGCACTGCATCCCGCAGTAGCAGCAATGCGTTGTGACTAGCTTTTCACCTTTGCGGATCTGGTTCTTTACGCCTTCTTTAACGAGAAACTGGCTCATCTACTTTTTCCTCCTTTGAATCCTGTTCAAGTCCGTAAAATTCTTCCGAACGTTTTTTGCTGAAGCCTGATATATGAATTCCGTTGTTTGTGCTTACCGGTCCGTATGGGTTGCCTTGCGGTGCTTCAAGATTCATTTGTTTCAATGCTCTCATCCTGCGGCGGCAGCCTGTGCAATAATCTGAAAGATAAGATCCGTCCGCAAGCTGCAGGTCGAAGTTCTGGCTTTTTAAAATCGCCTGGACATCCGCAATCTGGTCATCATTGCTATATGGCTGTCCGCAGCTTTTACATGATTTCGTATCCACTTTGACCACCTCTTGGTAACTCATTGGTACGGCTGTAGCCAGCGGCCTGATTGGCACGTGGAACAGTTTTCCGAATGGGAAGTACATAAGCATGATGATGACTGTTACCTGATGGATGAGTGACATATAATGATGCATCCAGCCATCAAGGAATGTGTACTGAATTGTCAGGATCAAGCCTGTAACGGTAACTGCCAGCAGAATGATCAATGGCAGGATATCGAATTCGAATCGCTGTGTTACTTTTACATCATAATCAGTGATGCGTCGGTAGAGAGCCATCCCCGCTCCGATCAACACCATGATTGCGCCGATATTCAAACCGTTGTAGACGATTTCAGCAAAAATTCCGTGTGCTGCCATCGTGATGGTCGGCATGTCGAACACGATGATCTGGTATGTTTCCGGGTCAATCAGGTCGAAACGCATCCATCCGAATGTAAGCCCGAACGTAATCGCGAATGAGATGATGCAGCCCCATGAAATCATGAAGTGCTGAATTCCGCGGTAGATTCCGCGTTGGAAAATGAATTTTTGCAAAATGATATTATCGATCAAGGTTTTAACAACCGCTTTTGAATTTCGTTTTAGTCTTTCTTTATTAAAAAGGTTTTCAACGCTTCGCTTTGCCACCCTGTTAGTGGCTCTGCGCCACATCCAGAAGCTCATCCTGATTGTCAAGCCAATCGCGAAGACTGCTGATGAGATTGCATATCCCAGAAGTGCCATATCGATATGGACAAACTTCGATGTTGAATACCACATTGAGAAAAACAATATCATTACAACGACAAAGGAATACATGCTTGTTTTTGAGTAAAAAGATTTCTCGAATTTGTACAACTTTGCTACCTCCCTGTAAATCGTTCCCGATTTCAAAATTCATCTTATCATGGAAAAACAGTCATAATAGGGTGTAATTGTAAACACTTTGTGAATAGTGAAAAATTGATTTAATAATGTTTAGAAGCCCTAACCTCCACTGTGTACCTTACTTATCTAAATCTTAAGGGAGGCAGATTAAAAGATATGTGAAGTCCGTCACACCAGATTAAGTGGACACAAAATCGTAATAAATTCGTGATGGACTTAACATTTTGGAAGCTGGTAATAGGCAACAACAAAAGTCATATTCACCTTTTTAAGTGATTGGTAAAATGATGTTCTTGAGCAAGTTGAGTTATTAGAAGTCCGGCATGCTTATGCCCTATACTGAAACTATCAAGCAAGAAAGGTTGGTCGAGTTATGGACAATTTCAAAGCTTTTATGGTGAACAAGACAGATCATGATTTTTCAGCAGAAGTAAAAACAATCGGACTGGAGGATTTACCAGCCGGTGATGTGGTCATCAAGGTTGCCTACTCAAGTGTCAACTATAAAGATGGGCTTGCCAGCATCCCGAACGGTAAGATTGTCAGGTCCTATCCGTTCGTACCTGGCATCGACCTTGCCGGTACGGTTGTCCATTCAGATGACAGTTCCTTCAAGGAAGGCGATGAAGTCATCGCCACCAGTTATGAAATAGGGGTTTCCCACTATGGAGGATTCAGTGAGTATGCGAGGATTCCAGCAAAATGGATCGTGCCTTTGCCTGATGGCTTGAATTTAAGGGATGCGATGGTTTACGGAACAGCCGGATTCACTGCAGCATTGTCCGTACACCGATTGGAGGAAAACGGATTGTCACCTGAGAAAGGCAAAGTCCTGGTGACGGGAGCAACTGGCGGAGTCGGAAGCGTGGCTGTGGCGATGCTCGCCAAGCGCGGGTATCATGTTGTAGCAAGCACAGGGAAAGAATCGGAACATAACTACCTTCGTGAAATTGGCGCAGCTGAGATCATCAGCCGTGAAGAGCTTGCCGGTGAGAAAATTAAACCCCTGGATAAGCAACTTTGGGCGGCTGCCATTGATCCGGTTGGTGGCAAATCGTTAACAGCGATCCTCAGCAAGCTTGAGTATAACGGTTCCGCTGCCGTCAGCGGCCTGACCGGCGGAACGGACATCCCTGCGACTGTCTTCCCATTCATTCTCAGAGGCATCAACCTTCTTGGCATCGACTCAGTATATTGCCCAATGGAAACAAGAAAGCTGCTCTGGCAGCGGATCGTATCTGATTTGAAGCCAGATGGATTACTCGAAACAATCCAAAATGAAATAACATTAGACGAGCTGCCTGGTACACTCGCCAGTATTCTAAAAGGCGAGAACCGCGGCAGGACCATTGTGAAGATGTAAGAACAAACAGCCCGGATCCTCATTAGGATCCGGGCTGTTTAAATGTAAAATAAATCTAGGAACTCTGTACGACAGGCTGCTCTGAATCTACTTTTTCAAGATGCCCGCAGTCATTCATGAACATCACGACCTTCTGGGTGCCATTCAGTTTGAGCAAATGGATTCCGGTATCTCCAGTAGGGAAATAAGTATCCGATAAAACTGGCAGATTCAAGAAAGCTCTTAACAGATTAGAAATCATTCCGCCGTGCGAGACAATTGCGATTCGTTTCTTTCCTGCACTTTCAGCAAGGATCTTCGAAAACACTGTTTGGGCACGGAAACGGAATTCCAGTTCGGATTCCCCTTCTTCAATGGGTTCATGAGGTTTCCTGCCTCCCTCTGGCTCCGGATAGCGGAGCTTTGCTTCCGCATATGGCAGACCTGCCAGGACCCCATTATTGAACTCTCTCAAACTATCCTCTTCGGTGACCGGGATTCCCGTTTCTTGACTAAGGATTTCTGCCGTTTCTCGAGCGCGCTTCAATGTGCTGGCCCAAATTACTTCTGGCATATAATTCTCTTTTACTACTTTAGCCATTTCCTTTGCCTGCCTGCGGCCATGATCTGTCAGCAGCAAATCCGCCCTGCCCTCATGCACCTGGAGGATATCCCCTTCTGACTCACCATGCCTGATCAATAGAATTTCCATGTCTTTTCCCCTTTTAAAAAGTATATTAAAAGTAATTCTGCATGGTCATGAAATTCCCTTTAAACGACGGTAAAATTTGGATGTTTTTTCCTGAGTGTCCTCTCTTTCTCCATAAAAAAAGACTCACATTTTCATATAAACGGTTCCGTTTCAGTGGGGAAAATGAAAAAAAGTAGGCGAAAAAACATATTAAAACACAGTATGTTTAGCATAATAAAAACTCAATATAAAAACAAACCCAAAAACGCAACCGTGCTCGGAACTAGAGTAGAAAAGAAATAGCCAAATAGAAAAGAGGTGTATTAAGCACCTCTTTTCTGTTTGGTTTTGAGTGTGTTATGAAATTATATGTTCAAAGATAATATCCAACAAAGAACCAACTCCAACTGCTCTGGCTAAAAAAGGCAATGGTTGTTTTATGAAATAAATTAACAACCCTAGAACCCTTTAATTTATTATAAGAATATTCCGCAAATGTGTTATTCAATTTACAGGCTTATTGAACTAACGCTCTCTTAGTTGAAGAAAGAAACTGGAAATCTTTTAAATTAATACCTTGCATTATATAGTATTACAATTTAAAATTAGTGATAGGAGGTGGTCAAAATTGGAAGTAAATAAAGAGGTTTTAAAAGGTCACATAGATACGTTAATCCTATCGTTATTATATAAGAGGGATATGTATGGGTATGAGTTAGCGAAATTCGTTCGGGAGAAAAGCGATGAACAGTTCGAGTTAAAAGAAGGCACACTTTATTTGTCGTTAAAGCGATTAGAAAAAAACAAATGGATTTCTTCTTATTGGGGTGATGAACAAGGACCAGGAGGGAGAAGAAAATATTATAAATTAACACCCTTAGGCGAAGAAGGATTTGAGGAAAAGCGTTTGGAATGGCAATTTGTTAAAAAAATTATTGATTCATTTTTGGAGGGGGGAAAAAACTATGAAGCAAATTGATGTATTTGTTGATTCGGTTTATCACGGCTTAGGGGGTAACGAAGTAGAGATACAAGAGTTAAAGGCTGAAATGAAAAGTCATCTTGTGGAAGCAGTTCACGAATTAAGAACAGAAGGAAAGACTGAACAAGAAGCCATTGAAATTGCTATTCAAAGATTCGGCGGAGAAAAAGAAATGCGCTCTATTGTCGGACAGCTTTTTAAAGCACAAAAGAATTTTGCTAAATGGGTTCTTATTTTAGCAATGATGTTTTTGATAATATGCGGAACACTACTTACTGGGGCAGTAATAAAGGAAACCAAAATGGTAGGCGTACAAAATATTACCTTTAGCAAAATAGCTGCTATGGTAGAAAATGAAGAAAACCTTACACCAGCACTTACAAATGAAATCGAATTCTTGGTGGAACAAAATAAATATAGCATAAAGTCTATCAAGATAACTGATCGCAGAACTGGGGAAGACGTATTTGAATATAAAAACCAAATAGTTGGTCCTAAATGGCTATACAGTTATGAGGACAATGGGAGCATTCGTGATAAGCTGTTTTTATCTATGGAAACACAAAGATTCGATGACTTCCTATTTATCGGTTTGCTTGCGGGTATTGCCATCTATTGGACTTTGTTTACCATTTGGGCAACAATCAATGCTTATCATCATAGACGATTAAATATTGGCTGGATAATTGCATTTGCTCTCTTAAATGTATTCGGATACTTGGCTTATTTTGTATTTGGCAAAAGGGTTAAAAAAACAACTAATTGATTTCTTTTTGAACAATGGAGACGACAATAAGAATGGTCGCTTCCGTTGTTCTTTTTCTACAAGAAAGGATTGTGAAATACTGTACTTAAACAAACGGATGTGTTTGTTATTAAGACTTTAATTATTAATTCAAAAGGAGCAGATTATAATCTGCCCCTTTTAGTTTAGTTAGCTAGTTGTTTGATTTTTATCTGTTTCTATTTTTTCTGGTTAAGGTATAACATCAACAAGCCAGAATTAACAATTCAATTATCTAATATAGATTATGTCTTTTAAAGTATATTGCTTGTCTGTAATACCCATTCGTTGTGCAGGAGTTAGTTTTTTACTGTTTGATGTTTTCTGGGGTTCACAAAAGTTATAATAGGTTCTTAAAATGGTCAAAGCATATTGAGCATATTTTGGGTTTAAATTTGCATAAATATAACTTTTCCCATCACCTCTGGCTGTAACTATAGGTCTTTCTAGAATAGATAGACTCCTACGAATTTGGTTGATAAAGCTGCTAGTTGAATTGTCTGTTATATTTATCACCATTTTCGCTATATCAGTAGGTTCCAATGAAGATAAATCGGTTGTGCAATCAACTTCATGAAACCCTTTATCCCTTGTTGCTAATGGGTGGGCAATTGGATTACAGGCGTGTACCTTATATGTATTCCCACCAACCTGCATCTCTTTATAGAACTTATGTGTTTTGAATTGTTCTTTTAGAAAAAGGAACCCCAATCGATAAAGATTCTTTGTTTTATATTCCTTGTAATGCCCCCACTCCAGTAGTTCGGAATTTCCGTACTCATATTCCTCTAAACCCTTTTTTGATGGTTTAGCTTTATCTACTATATTTATAAAATGATGAGCGTTAGTTAGTCTAATCTCCTTTGAAAAAACTCTAAAGAACGCAGAAATTATAGAAGAGTCATTATCACTGATCATTCTCCATTCATCTGCTTGTACCATTTGTTTAATTAACCAATAATGAGCCATCGTGGTGTAGGTAGAATTGACATGCAACCCATCTACATACTGTGTTCTTCTATTAAAAGAATTGAGCTCCGATTTATACTCAATCTCTGATTGATTGTCGTAAGGAGATGGCTCTTGAGGGTAATAGGAAAAGTCTAAGCGATTATTCTTCTTACTGAAGTTGTTAAGATGGTCTTCCTTATAGAGAAGCGTATCGTGTTTTATTTCCTCTAACGTCACTTCCCAATCATAAGCAACATCTGCTCGAAAGACATATCGAGAGAGAGCATCTGCTGATACAACCACATAGGTTTGAACCTGATTGTCTTCAATTCCTGCATACTTTTTTCCAGCTTGCCCTTTTTTCCTTACGTTGTTTAAATTATACTGCATTTTATCTGTATTGATAAACACCTCTCTAAACGATTTGTTAGAGAATGCCTTTGTTTCATGTCTCTCTAAAAATTCCAGGCAGCATTGGTATAACCATTCTAGTTTTTTGTAGTAGGTACTCACTCCTATTTCTAGAATTTTGCATGTTCTACTAATAGAATTTTTATTCACAAGAAGCTTTGCAAATAGAGGCAAAATGTCATTTCTTTTTTGATTATAAGTTGTAGATTGCCGTCTGTTAGGGACGAGACTGGTCTTTTTCTTACATGTTTTACACTGCCATACTTGAGCGTTGTTCTTGGTAACTCCTTGTCTGTAAAAAGCACTTAATTCATTGAATGGAGTAAGAGTTTTATTAAAACAATTATCTTTATGAAAATTGTAATCTGGTTCAACATCACGAGTGCGGTTAATGCGGGTTAATCTAGCGATTTCATCTGCGACTGACCAATTTGACACTGCCATACTGTTACAATTTAAAGTTATACCTTTGCCGGACTCAACGGGATCAGGATTACAAATGATACTTTTTTTCCTCCCGGACCCACTTAATCGGTATCTAGATGGTTTGCCTTTAACTTCGTCAAATTTCATTTGTTCCGTTCCACACCATTTACAATATGGATTTGTACAGAAGTTATATTGTATTTGATGTTTTTTACCATTCCAAGAAAATTCAATAGGGAGGAACAACATATGATTATAGCGAGTGGCAAACTGTTTGTCAGAAAGCAGAAGATATTGTTCTTCTCTATCTGCTACTTCTTCCTTATTGATAGGCGTATGGACAACCACTAAGTCATCCTCTTTTGTGGCCAAACGTTGTAATCTAGCCAAGTTTCAGTTCCTCCAATCTTCTTTCTATCTCCATTTTACTTATCATTCTTTTGTTGTTTCTAACCTCGCTAACCCATTTGATAAAACTATCGTCCCTTAATAGATTTTTAAGGAATATATCGACAACCTCACTTTCAGTGTATTCGCAGTATTCAGCGTAGTTCTTGATGATTTCTCTTACTTGTTCGGATATTAACCAGTCAACCTTTTCTGCGTTTTTGTTCTTCGGTCTAATGAATTCCACCGTTGGTTCCACCCTTTCAGATATAGCACCTAAAATAACATAGTAATTAGCAGTCTAATTAGCACCCAAAATAACAGATTGACAATAGCTGTTGTCACCTTGTTATTTAGTATGCTATTTTTTATGCGAATTTATACGTTGATTTTAAACAAACGTTAATATGACGGCAATAAAAAGCGACCAAATCATTATGCGATTTGGTCTACTTTTTAATATGTTATTTTATGTTTTCTCTACAGTAACGGAACCGTTTAATTTTCATATGAGTCATTTTGTCTATTTTACAGGACCAAGGCTTGACCTTCTGATCACCTGATTGATCACCTCAGAAAACACAAGACCGACGGCAATAGCACCGGAAATCATTGAGGCTTTTGCTGCTAAAGACAAGGCAGTGCTGTAATCATTTTCTACGAAATTCCTCATTGCATCATACGCCAGTCCCCCTGGCACTAGAGGAATTATCCCTGCGACACTAAAAATAATGATCGGCGTCCGGTAAGCTTTCGCAAATACCTGGCTGACAACGGCAATTAGGAATGAAGCCATCAGCGTGGCGAAAATCGTTCCGAATCCGTTGGTATCCAGCGCAAAATAAACGATCCAGCCTACCATCCCGGAAATGCCGCATTTGACCAAAGATTCTCTCGGTGCGTTGAAAATAATACCGAACGCAGCGGACGCAATAAAACTCGTGATAAGGTGTTCTACATAAATCATTGCCACTTCTCCTGACTACAAGAAAGATAAAATTGCCGCTATGCCTGAGCCAATCGCAAAAGCCGTCAACAATGCTTCTGCCCCTTTTGACAGTCCTGAGACCAAATGTCCAGCCATCAGATCCCTGACCGCATTCGTAATCAGCAATCCCGGTACAAGCGGCATTACTGAGCCGATGATGATTTTATCAAGCTCCTGCCCTAGCCCGAATTTCACAAAGAAAAACGAAATCATCCCAATGAAAAAGGAAGACAGGAATTCTGCGAAAAATTTTACCGGGACAATCCTGTGAAAATAAACGACAAGGAAGAAACCTATTCCGCCCGCAGCCATTGAAGGAAGGAAGTCCAGCCAGCTTCCCATGAACATGATTGTAAAACAGCCGCTGGCAATTGCGGCCGCAAGGATTTGTATCATAAACGAGTAGGTCAAATTCCCTTCCTCAATCTCTTCCAGAAGCTTGCAGGCTTCTTTCAATCCAACCTCACCGCTGCTGATTCTGCGTGAAACGCTGTTGACCATTGCCACCTTCCTTAAATCGGTTGTCCGATCAGATATACGTACCAGCTTCGTCCGTTCGGGACCTACACCTTCTACTGAAAAAATTATGCCGGTTGGTGTCACATAGCTATGAGTTTTATCAATGCCGAACGCAGAGGCCATCCGGGACATCGTGTCCTCGACACGATATGTTTCGGCACCGCTTTGGAGCATGACTTTCCCGGCCAGCAGGCAAGCACGCATCACTTCAATTGTTTGATCCTGATCCTGATTTTCCATAAAAGTCCTCACTAATCAACCGTACTGTGTAAATTTCTTTATCAGTTTAAATCAAAACAGAGCCTATTAGCAACCCAGAAAAGTAGAGCGGGCTGGCCAGCAGCGGAAAGAAAAAGCCAGCCCATTTAAAAGGACTGGCTTTTAAAGCTACTATTATGAGAGAGCTTCTTTTGAATGAAGTATTTCTTTTGCACGCCGTGCTTCCAAAATGGTCAGAATTAACGCAATGACCATAAATATACTTGAGATTTGGAACAGGGTACCGATTTCAACAAATTGGGCAAGAACACCGAATACCAGACCGCTCAAGCCTAATCCAAGATCAATTGATGAAAAGAACATCCCATTGGCAACTCCACGTCGGCTTGCGGGAGTTTTCGATAAAGTCCATGACTGCAATGTTGGAATCAAAGAACCAAAGCCTATTCCAAATAATACACCTGCAAGGGCGATCATCAGATTAGAATGGGCAAATGACAACACCCACATGCCAATGAATGTAATTGAAATTGTTAGTATAACAAGACCAATTGGACCTTTCTGGTCAAACCATTTTCCGGCAATCGGACGAGATAAGGAAGCGAGTATGGCATTGCACAAGTAAAATAAGAAAATTTGGTCAATCCCGCGCTCCTCTCCGAAAATGACAATGAATGTGACAATCGTGCCATAACCAAGACTAATCAGGAGCGTGAGCGTTGCAGGAAACCAGCCGGCTTTTTCAATAAGAGATCCCATGTAGGTGAACTTCAAATCTTCCTTCTTCGTCTTTAATACTTGGTCAGGAGTCTGGTAGTGTACCGATGCAAGCAACAGCAAGGCAATGGCACCTAGCACTCCTGAAATATAAACGAGATTATCAAAAGTAGTGATCTGGTATAAAAAGATTCCTAGACTTGGAGCGATGATCATCCCTATTGTTATAGAAAGGCCAAAATAGCCCATTCCTTCTCCAAGCCGAGAATTAGGTACAACATCCACTGCTGCTGTCCCATTCACAGTCGTTGACCATCCCCAGGCAAGCCCGTGCAGTAATCGGAAAGCAAGGAATATGACCACAATTTGAGACAGCGGGTAGAGAAATGTAATGAGCAATAGCATTAGCGCTCCAATCAGGACGAGCGGCTTCCTTGTTTTGTACTCAAGCATGAAACCTATAAACGGCCTGCTCAAAACAGCTCCGATTGAAAATAGTGCAGTAACAAGACCAATTTCCGTCCCGCTTGCACCGATTGATTTTATATATGGCGGCAGAGTCGGGATCAGCATCTGGAATGACATAAAAACAAATAGATTCCCAACCATCAATTTAATGAACGAAGAGGTCCATAATGGTTCTTTTGTCTGTGACAATGTATATCTCCCCTTTTTCTAAGAAAAGAAAAAAATCTTCTGCACGAGAAGATTTCCTTGTGTATTTCGTATCTCTAAATAATAGCACAGCCCATCGGATAAATAAAAGGGAATTTTTGTTTTATTGAAGGTATTTTGGATTATGCTGTTTATTTGAATTTTTTAGTTCCTGGAAAATGTCCTTCTTTGCTGGATCCTGCTTTTCTTCCATGCTCATGATCATTGCCGGAAGATAATCATTCAATATTTTTTTGAATTCGCCGACCGTCAATGGCTTGGCTTCATCCTTCAGCTCATATCCCAACTGACCATTAGGTTCGATTGTTGCATATTTAACATCTTCCAGTTTTGTAATCCCTTTATTTCTCAATCTCATTTCCATCTGGTCAACAGTCAGCCGAAGCTTCTTCAAATTTTTGATATTAAGCTGCCCATTTTGGATGATGATTTTCGACTTCCCAGTGATGAACTTTTCGAAGAAATTAAATTTGAGCTGCAAATACTCCAGAATCACAATTGCTGCTACAAAGATCGCTGCTCCGGCAATCGCCTTCCACATGCTCTTTTGCACAATTGGCTGGACTATGATTGTCCCAAGTGAGATCATGACTACTGTTTGTGCCAGTGTCATTTGCGATATAGACTTCCTGCCTGCGATTCTCAATAAGAGTATGCCTGATAAAATCAAAAAAGCCGTTTGCCATATAAAAGTGAAATCCATAAGCGCCTCCCAGAAAAATATCTATCATTAATTTCTCCATTATGGGATTATTTATGAGACAAAAAAACGGCACTGCATGGAGCGCCGTTCTACAAGCTCTATTTATGATATTACTGGCTTTTCAATTACAATTTCAGCTCTGCTGACATTCACCGGATTTGAGATTGTATCATCCACTGGGCACGTTTTAGCAATGAAATCTGCCAGAGCCTTGATGTTTTCTTCTGGAGAAGGTGATTTAATATAGTAGGTATATCGAATATCTGAATAGCCGCGGCGTACATCAGACTTGTTCATAAACCCATCGGTATCAAGGTCTCCTTCAAGTTCGACCCGGAAATCCTCTAATTCCACTCCGAATTTTTGGCTGTACACCCGTGCTACGATGGATTGGCAAGCTCCTAAGGCACCAAGAAGCATTTCCACCGGATTCATTCCCTGGTTGGTCCCTCCTAAGTTGGCAGGCTCGTCAATCGTGATATGGAACCCCCTCGCCTGGACATCAACCTTCACCCCTTCTTGCAATGCAGCAGTGGCTTTGAAAATTTCTTTTGGCATGATATTCCCTCCTTAATATATTTACATCTCCATTTTCCTCTTTTTCAAGTTTATTTCCTTTCCAAAATCACCATCGACACAAAAGATTCAAGAAGCTTTGTATAGTTTGTGAAATGGTGAACAACTTGTGAATCGGAAATTTTCCCAACCTGTTTATAGTTTCTTGCTAATCTGCTTTGGATAAATAAAAGTGTGCAAATTTTCAAATATTTAAAGGAGGAACTTATGAAAAAGTTCAGCGTGTTTGCAGTTGCCCTAATGTTATTTAGTTTTATTTTAGCGCCTTCATTCTCCAGCCCAAAAGCATCCTTGCTTTCGGTTGAACTGGACCCAAAGCTTGAAAGCCTGCTGGCTGACCCCTTGAGCAATGAAGAAGTTGAGCTGATCATCACTTATAAAGACATGCCATTGCTTTCGGATATCAAGCTTTTAAAACTATTAGGTTTCGAGGTGAACCCTTTCAGTGAGCTTCCAATGGTGGCGGTTAAAGGCAAGATTGGCCTCGTCAATGAACTGCTCCTTACGGCAACCAATATTGTCTCGATTTACGCAAATGATGATCTGAAATATTTCCTTCGTGACAGCAGAGCGCTCATCGGCGCAGAAGCTGTTTGGAACGACCTGGGCTACACCGGTAAAGGAGTTACTGTTGCTGTAATTGACAGCGGCATTGATGCCACCCATCCTGATTTGCAGTATGGTGAAAAAGTCATCCAGAATGTGAAATTTGTTGTAGGAGACCTCTTCGGCAACCAGCCTCTTTACCTTGAGAACCAGCTGAACACTGATACCACTTCTGGTCATGGTACACATGTTGCCGGAACAATTGCCGGCAACGGGACCTCTAGCGATGGCCTATATAAAGGAGTTGCTCCAGACGCTAAATTAGTAGGGCTTGGCGTTGGCGAGGCTATCAATATTCTTTGGTCACTGGAAGCGTTTGATTATGCGATTAAAAATCAAGAAAAGTACGGAATCGACATCATCAGCAACAGCTGGGGGTCAACAGGGGAGTATTCTCCTGACCACCCAATCAATGTGGCTTCCAAAAAAGCGCATGACGCAGGCATGACCGTTGTGTTTGCAGCAGGAAATGAAGGTCCTGATGATAACACGCTAAACCCATACTCAGCGGCCCCCTGGGTCATAAGTGTAGCGGCCGGAACCAAGGATAAACAACTTGCCGACTTCTCATCACGCGGTGTTGTAGGAGACGAATACCTGCACCCCGATATTACAGCTCCAGGCGTCGATATCGTGGCAACCCGTTCTTCCACCGGCATTGTCATGAACCTATTAGGTACAGTCACTGATGTCTCTTATATCGATGAAGTTCACCTGCCCTACTATACAACATCAAGCGGCACAAGCATGGCTGCACCACATATCTCTGGAGTCGTTGCATTAATGAAGGAAGCGAACCCTTCCCTCAATCCGGATCTGGCACTCGATCTGATGGTCCAAACCGCCGATCCAATGCCTGGATACCAGCTCCATGAAGTGGGTGCAGGCTACGTCAACGCCTATGAAGCAGTCCAAGCAGCCTCATCCAGTAAGTAACGATACTATTAAAGATAAACCAGAATCCTCCTCGATTACCGGGGAGGATTTTTCATGTGACAAATACCACTTTACACCTCTTGTATTTCCCACTAATATGCGTTACGTTTGAATCAAAAACCTGAATATTCCGAAAGGGGATGCTTTAGATGCTTGATTGCAGGGATGAGGTTTTATTTTATACAAAGCAGCTTGTGAACATCGGGAGCATTGTCAACACAAATGGAGAGAACGAGATTGCCCAGGCACTTTATACGATGATCTCATCGTTTCCTTATTTTATAGAGAATCCGTCACACGTCATCAAACCGCAAACCCAGAATGATGTACTCGAACGCTACAATGTCATGGCTTTTGTAAAAGGCACAAAAGGAAACAGCAACCGTACTGTCATTTTGATGGGACATCTTGACACAGTAGGAATTGATGATTTTACCCAACTAGCTGATCTCGCGTTCAATCCGGATGAACTTCTTGAGGAGCTAAAAAAGGAGAAACTGCCTCCTCTTGTAAAGGAACATGCTGAATCAGGTGACTGGATGTTTGGCCGCGGTACGCTCGATATGAAGAGCGGTGTCGCTTCCAATCTTTATCTGCTGAAATACTTTTCTGAACATCCAGAGGAGCTCGATGGCAATATTGTTTTTTTAACGGAGTGTGATGAAGAGGACAGTTCGTATGGAATCCTCTCTGGAGTCAAAGACCTGAACGCCTGGAAAGAAGAGCATGGGTTTGAATATATCGGACTGATTAATAGTGATTTTGTTTCGCCACGATTTGGCGGAGACAAGAACCGATATATTTATAAAGGCACTGTCGGGAAGCTTCTCCCATCCTTTTTTATCACCGGCGCGGAAACGCATGTCGGCTCCGCTTTCGAAGGCCTGGATCCGAACTTGATTGCTGCTGAATTGACCAGACAAATCGACTATAATCCTGAACTGTGTAATGAAGCATTCGGGGAGACGACGATGCCTCCAGTTTCCCTGAAGCAGATGGACCTGAAGCCAAACTATACTGTGCAAACAGCTCTGGCTGCTTATGTTTATTACAATTTCTTCATTCACTCCTGGACGCCAAAGGATGTTTTGGAAAAATTGAAGGAGCAAGCTCATATTGCTTTTGAAAAAGCATTGAATCTGTACGAGGAACGTTATCAACAATTTTGCAAAATAAGCGGTGAGCCTGGCAGGAAGGTTCAGTGGAAGCCAAGGGTAATGACTTATGAAGAGATGGAAGCCGAACTCATCCAGGCCCATGGCTCTGAATACACCGCTCACATGGTGGAATTCAAGGATGATCTCCTTCTCGATGCCAGCCTCGACCTGAGGATGTACGCAGCGAGGGTTGTTGAGGAAGCCTGGAAATGGATGCCCGACCAGAGTCCGGCAATCATTATCTTTTACTCTTCCCTCTACTCACCAAGGATTGAAGTGACTGGTGAAACTGAGGATGAGCGAAATCTGATTGAAGCTTTGGACAGCGCTGTCAAAACAGTACAGCCGGGATATGATGAGCCAATTGTTGTCCGCAGTTTCTTTCCTTATATATCTGACATGAGTTTTGTCGCTTTGAGTGATGATGATGAAGCATTGGACTTCGCATCCCGGAACAATCCAAGCTGGGGAACGAAATTTTTCGTGGACTACCAGGAAATCCGCGAGCTGAATGTGCCAGTTATTAATATCGGACCTTACGGGCTGGACGCCCATAAACGATATGAACGAATGGAAATCGACTACTCTGTTAAAATAGTCCCGAACCTGACTTACGAAGTCATCCTGAATGTTTTAGCCAAATAATCTGCAGGTGCCTTGTTTAAGGCACCTTTTTTGATATTTCACTACTTGTTTTTCCGCTTTTTTCTTATTACTATATAGTTCAGTGGAAATATATTATAGTAATCATTAAAATAAAGATAATGAGACTGATCAAAGGAAAGGCTGATTTCACTTGGAAGAAAACTCTAATTTTATAAAAACGATCATTAAGGAAGATTTGGAAAGCGGCAAGCGCGATAAAGTCGTGACTCGATTCCCTCCAGAACCAAACGGATACCTACATATCGGTCACGCAAAATCCATCGTCATCAACTTTGGGCTTGCTGATGAATTCGGCGGCAGGACAAATCTCCGTTTCGATGACACAAACCCACTGAAGGAAGACCAGGAATACGTCGATGCGATTAAGGAAGACGTTGAGTGGCTTGGTTACGAATGGGAAGGATTGTTTTACGCATCAGATTATTTTGATGAAATGTATGACCGTGCTGTCCTGTTGATTAAAAAGGGATTAGCGTATGTTGATGATTTATCAGCAGATGAAATCCGGGAATACCGCGGCACACTTTCCGAACCAGGCAAGGAAAGCCCGTACCGCAACCGTTCTGTTGAGGAGAATCTCGAGCTGTTTGAAAAGATGAAGAACGGCGAATTCGCAAATGGTGAAAAGGTATTGCGTGCGAAGATTGATATGTCATCACCTAATATCAACCTTCGTGCCCCAGTCATCTATCGAATTTCCCATGCAACACACCATAACACAGGCGATAAATGGTGCATCTACCCAATGTACGCTTTCGCCCATCCAATCGAGGATGCGCTTGAGGGTGTTACCCACAGCTTGTGCACAACCGAATTCGAAGACCAGCGTCCGCTTTACGACTGGGTTGTCCGTGAGTGTGAAATGGAAGCAACACCTCAGCAAATCGAATTTGGCCGCCTGAACCTGACAAATACGGTAATGAGCAAGCGCAAACTGAAGCAACTAGTCGAAGAAGGATATGTTGATGGCTGGGATGATCCTCGCCTGCCGACAATTTCCGGCTTGAGAAGACGCGGTTTTACACCAGAAGCGATTCGTGAGTTTGTTAAAGCGGCTGGAGTTTCCAAAGGATACTCTACAGTAGACGCACAAATGCTCGAGCACTTTGTACGTGAAGACCTTAAGCTGAAGGCTCCTCGTACGATGGGAGTGCTTCGTCCATTGAAAATCGTCATCACGAACTATCCGGAAGGCGAAGTGGAATGGCTCGATGCAGACATCAACCCTGAGAATCCAGAGATGGGAACACGAAAAATCCCATTTTCCCGCGAGATTTATGTTGAGCAGGATGATTTCATGGAAAATCCTCCAGCAAAGTACTTCCGCCTCTTCCCTGGCAATGAAGTCCGTTTGAAGCACGCTTACTTCATTAAGTGCAATGACGTCATCAAGGATGAAAATGGCGAAGTCGTTGAGCTTCACTGCACTTATGATGTAGAAACAAAAAGCGGATCTGGCTTCACTGGCCGAAAGGTAAAAGGAACTCTTCACTGGGTAGATGCTACACATGCACTTCCAGCAGAATTCCGCCTGTATGAGCCGTTGATTCTTGATGATAAAGATGAAAGCGAAGAGGAAGCAGAGAACAAATCATTCTTGGATCAGGTCAATGAAAAATCCCTGGTAATCGTGAACGGCTTCATCGAGCCAAACATGCAGGACGCCAAGCCGCAAGACAAATTCCAGTTCTTCCGCCACGGCTACTTCAACGTCGATCCAAAGCATACAACAGAAGACAAGAAAGTCTTTAACCGCATCGTATCGTTGAAGAGTTCGTTTAAGCTTTAATATTTGGACCTTTTTGACCTCCCCGGGTTTGTCGGGGAGGTATTTTTTTCCTTTTTCTGACAGATCAACTCTTTTTGCTGACGAACCTGCCCAAACTTCATTCTTCTTTTGACAGCTTTTCTCTTTGTGCAGCCAAACTTGTCCGAAGTTCCCTCATCTTTTGACAGCTTTTCTCCTTTTGATGCCAAACCTGTCTGAAGTTACCCCATCTTTTGACAGCTTTTCTCCTTTTGATGCCAAACCTGTCTGAAGTTACCCCATCTTTTGACAGCTTTTCTCTTTTTGATGCCGAACCTGTCTGAAGTTACCCCATCTTTTGACAGCTTTTCGTCCATTAATCTCAAACCTGTCTGAAGCTCCCTCATCTTTTGACAGCTTTAACATCATCACCTCCAAACCTGTCTTACTTACGTAACGTTTGTGTCTAGTTGATTCTCCTTTTCTAATGCTCCATGTTTGAACCTAATTCTCTTTTTAAAAGGAAAACCTGCTGCTAATCTAGAACTTTATAAAGCAACTATTTTACAGAGGTGAGCATAATGGAAATTCGACGATTAAATGGCGAGGATGCTGAGAGTTATAGAAGCCTTCGCCACGAAGCCTTACTTAAGAACCCTGAGGCATTCAGCTCGAGTTATGAGGATGAAATGAATTATGAAGTAGCAGATTACAGACAGAGGCTAGATAATAAACACACATATACATTTGGCGCGTTTGACACAAACCAACTGGTCGGGGTCGTGACACTTGTTCCAGAAGGGAAAGTAAAGCTGAAGCACCGAGCGAATATCTTTGCTATGTATGTGACACCCTCACAACGTGGTCGGGGTCTTGGACGGGAACTTGTAAAAAAAGCCATTCAACAAGCGGCAGAATTAAACAGCGTGGAACAGATCCACCTCACAGTGACCTCAACCAATGAGCCGGCAAAAAAACTATATGTTTCTCTAGGTTTCGAACCATATGGAGTTGAAAAGAATGCTTTGCAGATTGACGGGACTTACTATAATGAAGATTTGATGGTGTTATTTTTATAAAAGGCCTAAATTGGCCTTTTTTTCATGTTTATTTTTTGCTCAAAAAGGAAGTAGGTAAAAGATGAGTCTTTTATGAAAGGAGATTGCTCATGTTTTTAGATGCTTATGTTAACCAAAAGGTTCAAATTAAACTTAAAAATTTTCCCGATAGCATGATTGGAGATATCACGGGAATCTATCAGCCAGATGAATGGTATCTTGTAAAAATAGTACATGCTGAGAATATGGGGATTTGGGTTGAAAACCCTTGCTATAAGCGGACTCCCGTCCAGAAGGAAGATGGAACCGCCATTCCCGCTGCAGACCAGGTGGAGGAAACTTGTATCACCCACATGTTCCTGCGCTGGGATTATATCGCCTCTGTGATCACCTTCCCAGATGCGGATCCAATGGCTGATAAGAAAGCTAAGTTGATAGGGTTTCAACCGGATGTTGATTAGAAACAGAGCAAAAACGCTGCCAAACACACGGCAGCGTTTTCTTCTTTTCTATTCAAGTTTACTATTTCGACTCACTAAACTATTTAATAGTTAAAATTATCTGTATAATAGTTTACAAAAGATTGTATGGAGGTTCCCTATGATAAAAGTTGGAGTGATTGGCCTGGGTGCGATTGGCCAGCGTTTGATAAGAGGTTTTCAAGAACATCCGGAGATGGAAATTGCGGCTGTGTGCGACTCTTTGGAAGCAAGAGCGAAGGAAACGGCAGCCGAACTTGGCGGTATTCCGGCATTCACGAACCATCAAGAAATGCTTGAGAAATCGGAGTTGAATCTTGTTTATGTCGCTGTTCCCCCTAAGTTCCATCATGCGGTTGCATCTGATGTACTTGCGAAAGGCATACATATTTTATGTGAAAAACCGCTGGCTAACTCGGTTGAGGAGGCTGAAAGTCTATTAAAGCAGGCGCAGGATGCTGGTGTCGTCCATGCGATGAACTTTCCGCTGAACTACAGTGCTGGCAGCAAGACTTTTGAAAAATTAATGAAGGAGAACTATGTTGGCAAGCTGAGAAGAGTCCAATTGAAGATGCATTTCCCACAATGGCCGCGCCCATGGCAGCAGAATGCGTGGGTTGCGAGCAAGGAACAGGGTGGCTATGTCCTTGAGGTTGGTGTCCATTTCATACAGCAGCTGCAAAAGATTTTTGGGTCTGTAGAGGTGAAAGATGTCCACATTCAATTCCCTGAAGACGCGCACGCCAGCGAAAATGCGATCCTTGCAATCTTGAAGCTTGCTGATGGTACTCCTGTACTGATTGATGGCATGAGCCAGATTGCCGGCAAGGAGGAAATTGCCTTCACTGCTTATGGAGACGAGGGGACGTTATCGCTGCTGAACTGGGGACAACTAGTAGGCGGCAAGCTTGGGGAAGAAATCTTACCGCTCAACACAGATGAATCCCTGACAGATTCATTGGTTGATAATCTCGTAAAAGCGATCAAAGGAAATGAATCTACGATCATTGATTTTGCCGCCGGATACGAGGCGCAGGTTATATTGGAGCAACTCAGGAAAGGTTGAGAGCGCGGATCTGCGCTCTCTTTTTTAATGGCTGCTTGTCAGCCAATCCCCAAATATAGCCTGGACAAGTTCACGCTTCTCAACATGCAGCATATGGCCTGCACGATCCAATACAGCCAATGTAGAATTCGGGAGCTTATCCAACAAAAAGAAATGGTCCTTATATCCGCAAATATAATCCATCTTGCCAAGGATGAACAACGCTGATTGTGGTAGGGTTTCAACATCGTGAAATGGTTTATCAGTCATGTAATATCGTTTGGCCTTCCAATCCGAAGCGAGAAAATCACGATTGGCCAAAAGCCTGCCGGGCTGGATTTCTTTCACGAAGGCTTCGAATGTTGCTTCATTTTGGTGGATGAATAGAGTTTCAAATGCGGTTCGGATATCAGGCTCAAGATTTGAAAGCAGCTCTTCATCCTTCTCTAAAACAATTCGTTCTGGCAGATTCCTTTCTTTTACATGCAGTGCTGGAGCCAAAAGGCAAATCCCTTTTACCTGTACTCTTCTCTTATGGATAATACCTTGTGCTAAATATCCGCCAAAGGAAGCGCCAATAAGTGAAAACTCTTTCTCCCAAAATGTATCATCAATAAAGTCCAATAGATTTCCAAGTAAGTCATCCGTTGATTTCACATTATTATCAATATCACTCCGCCCATGGGCAGGCAAATCAATATATACTCTTTGGAAACCTTCAATTTCATTAAAAACAGGTTCAAGCCAGCCTTTCATCGAACGGTGGTCCGTACCCATAGCATGAAGGATGAGCAAGGGAAAACCTTTCCCAATGACTTCATAATGAATATTGCCCTTTCTTACTTTGCAATCCATAGTTTCATCTCCTCTGATCTTGACCTGTTTATCCATTCGCCCCTTCACCAGTTTTTTCCTTCTTTAGGCAACTGCCCTTCACTCTCCGCGTACACCTACATACCTTATATAGAATTTACCGCCACCCTGGCGGACTTTTTTTAAACTAAGGAGTGTGCCCGTATGTATCCGAATCACTATGCTTACAGTCCGCATCAATTTGACCCATATACTCATTATGATTTCAACTATTACACGCAACAGCAGGAACCACATGATCATGATCACGCAAGGCAGCCGGCTCTTGAACGAAGAGTCAGCCAGCTTGAACGGCAAATCCAGGTTCAAAAAACAGAGCTGGACAGACAGAATAAAGAGATTGGCCGACAAAACAGGGAGATTGCAAGGCTTAACAGGGAAATTGGACGTCTTAATAATGAGGTTACGCGCTTAAATCAAAACGATGAACGACACACGCGGCGCTTAAATCGATTGAACCAGAGACTCCGGACAGTTGAAAATCGTTTGAATATTCCATTCCAGGCAACGGATGGAGATTTTTAACAAAGTTATCGTGGACCGAATCTAATTCGGTCCTTGTATATTTTTCCAAATAGAAGAGAAGATAAATTAAAAATAATCTTAATTTTAGTTGGATGAATTGTGCTACTATAGAAAAGTAACACTTATTTAAATTGCGTAAGCTAATGCTTACTTTAGGAGTCAAGAGATGAAAAAAAAGCAATATGTCCTGATCTTTTTCATACTGAGCATTACCTGGATTTTCGGAACAAACTATCTGTTGAATTTATACGCTCCTTCGAAATTTGTTGAAGTAATCGAACATACGAAGGAAATACTGTATGTACTATTAGCAGGATGGTTTTTCTATTTTTTCATCTCGAAGATGGAAGAATTGAGTGCGTCCAAAGAAGAAGAAGAGCGACTGTCCACACTGATCAATTCAATGGTCGATTTCGTCAACTTCAAGGATGGAGAAGGCCGATGGATACAAGCCAATGATTTTGGTTTAAAACTGTTTGATATTGAACACGTTGACTATAGAGGAAAGAAAGACTCGGAGCTTGCGGAATACAGCAATTATTTCAGCGATGCATTAAGATATTGCGAGATATCCGATGAAGAAGCATGGAAAGCAGGCGGAATCATCCGTGTCGAGGAAGTGCTTCCACAGCCGGATGGAACAACCAAGACATTTGATACTATTAAAGTGCCGCTATTTAATGATGACGGAAGCCGGCAAGGCCTTGTCATAATTGGCCGAGATATCACTGAACGAAAAAATGTTGAAACTCTTCTTGAGGAAAGCAGGCAGCAATACCGGTCATTATTTGATTACAGCCCTGATATCGTTTCGATGCTCGACTTGAATGGCACAATCACAAATCTTAATCCACAGTTTGAAAAAATTACGGGTTATAGCAAGGATGAATATATCGGAAAAAACCTGGCAGACTTGATTCCAGATTCCCACAGGCAGATTGTTTTAGATAAGGTTGCCAGCGTGGTAGAAAATCACTGCCCGCAAATGTTTGAATTGGAATTGTTGCATAAGAACGATAAAACGCTCATTTTCCAGAGCACTTCCCTTCCGATCATTGTGAATGACAAAATCGCCGGGATCATTTGCAACTCAAGGGACGTTACGGAGCTGCGCGAAACAGAGGAGCGTTTGCGTAGAACGGACAAGCTGTCGGTAGTCGGCGAGCTATCAGCAAGTGTAGCCCATGAAATCCGCAATCCGCTTACTTCTTTAAAGGGACTTGTCCAGCTTTTGCAGATGGAGGATGAAAAGCATCAGCTATACTACCAGATCATGATCGATGAGCTGAACAGAATCAACCATATCGTCAGCGAGTTGCTATTATTGGCCAAGCCGCAGCAAATTAAATACACTGAAGCAGATTTGCAGGTTATTTTACATGATGTCATTTCACTTTTAAAATCAGAAGCAAGCCTGCATAATATCCAAATCGAGTTTCAGGTACAAAGCGAGCCTGTCATGATAGAATGCGAGCCGAATCAGCTGAAGCAGTTGTTTATCAACATTTTAAAGAATGCAATTGAAGCATCTTCAGCGGGGGATGTCGTCAACATCTCACTCGAGAGCTTTGATAACAATGTTACAGTTGTGGTTAAGGACCAGGGTGTAGGGATATCCAAAGAGCTGCTCGAAAGAATTGGTGAACCTTTTTATTCTTCCAAAGAAAAAGGTACCGGACTCGGAATGACCGTCAGCTTCAAAATTGTTCAATCTCATAACGGTACAATCAAGTTCAAAAGCGAACCTGCTAAAGGTACAGACGTAATCGTTCAATTGCCGATCAAGCACGCAGGTGAAATACGAAGAATAGGATCAGCAGCAAGATAAAACGCGAAAGGATCAGTCCTTTCGCGTTTTTTTAATCTTCATCCTTAATATCGATATCGTCGGGCACCGGCTCATTCATGATTTCCTCAACAAGTTTTTTATATTTCTCCATCTGTTTCATATGCATGTTGAATTGATCTTTGTAAATCAAATAATGGTCGCCATCATGAATGGCCCTTATTTTTCGCTGAAAAATCATCTTTTCTACTTTCGATTCCGGGATCGATAAGTATTCTGCTGCTTCTTTTACTGTCAAATACACCCTGTATTCAGTCCTTTTTCTTAATCTCAGCAGCAAGCCTGTCAACCAGCTTTTCTGCTGTCCTTCTGTAAAAATTACTTATATTAATGAGTGATGCAATCATTAATACCGTTTCTAGTTCCTCAGGTTCATCCGCATCAAGCCTCTTTACTTCCTGTTTAACATCTTGCTCCGTTTTCAGGACATCCTCACTGAAGATTTCAACATTTTTCTCATAAAGCTTCAAATAACTTTGATAAAAATCGCCTAGCGGGATATCCCCTGCCTCGGTCCTCTGGTTAACCCCTTCGAGAGTCTGCTTGATATCCTGGATGGACAAACCGCCTTTCAGCTGATAAATCAAGCTGATCAGAATCAGGTGCTCTTTCGAATACTTTTTATTTTTTATCGGGAAGAACAGCTTCCCCTTCGCGTAATTATTGATCATTGTTTTCGTCAGGACTTTTTCTTCCTTATTCCTTGTCGAACTTCCAAAATTCTTTTCGAATAGCTGGATTACCTGGTCCATGTACAAGTCGATTTCCGGAATGTCTTCCAATGCAATATTATTTTCAAGTTTAAGCTCAGCTAACAGCTGTTCTATATTATTCAATAGTAATCCCTCATGTTTTTATTTCATTATAATGCAAAAAAACGCAATCGTAAACATTGACTATGTATCGTTATGCATATATTATTATAAGTAGTTATTAATACTATATAAAGCGATATGGAGGTTAAAATTATGAACAGCTACATCCGCGAACCAATTAATGGTCTGACTCATCTTGCCGGTGCTTTACTTTCCTTTGCAGGCCTGCTTGCCCTCGTCATCAAAGCTGCACTTACCACAGGCTCACCGCTGGCTATTACTTCTGTCACGATTTTTGGCATCAGCATGATTCTTCTTTATACTGCATCTGCTACCTATCATATGGTCATCAGCAAAGATAGCGTGATCGCCTTCCTTCGAAAAATCGACCATTCGATGATTTTCGTATTGATTGCCGGAACCTATACACCGTTTTGCCTGATAAGCCTTAATGGAGTGACAGGCTGGACCTTGTTCGGCATCATTACATTCGCTGCTTTGTGCGGAATCCTCTTTAAGATGATTTGGTTCAGGAGTCCAAGATGGCTTTCTACCTCTATCTATATTGTCATGGGCTGGATGGTCATTTTCGTCGTCTCTCCCCTTTCTTCCGTCTTAAATCCTGCCGGAATATTCTGGCTGGTTGCCGGGGGAATCATGTACACGATCGGTGGCGTCATTTATGCGTTGAAACCAGATTTCCTTCGTTCTAAGCATCTCGGTTTCCATGAAATTTTCCATATTTTCATCATGCTCGGGAGCCTTTCCCATTTCTTGAGCGTTTATTTATATGTCCTATAAAGAGAGAAAAGGTGCCTGCAAAAACAGGCACCTTTTCTAATAGAACATCCTTCTTCTTTGTTTTTGCGCAGGCTGATACTTCCGCATCGGACCATAATCCAATACTTCCTTCAAATAATAATCACCATTTGGGTTTTGCTGCTTCAGCAGTTCCGTCAAATATGTAATGTCATCCATCGCCCTGTGCGTCTGGAATTTCGAAATGTTATGCGCCTGCAGTAAAGTCAGCAGTTTGCTGTTGGGAAAGCCATGGTTCTTCCATTTAACATTCTTCATCGTGCAATACCAATTCAACTCGTTGACTTCTGGATACATCCTTAATAAAAAGCTTCTGTCGAATGAAGCATTATGGGCAAAAATCGCATCGGTGCGATTGAAATAATCCATAATTTTTTCATCGTAAAATGTCTTTCCACGAACCAGATCATAAGAAATCCCATGAATCCGGTACGCTCTGTCATAATTTCTTTGCGCAGTCGTGGATAGCGGCTCCCTTAAATAAGAATCTTCATCGAGAATATCGATTATTTCTCCTGATTCCTCGTGAAAGGAGAAAAGCTTCACAGCCAGTTCTATTATTTCATCTGAATCTGGACCAAGTCCAGTTGTCTCTACGTCCACTACCAATCCAAGCTTGTTCTCTTTGTTCAAAAATGTCACCCTTTTCAGCTGGAATATATGATCCTATTATTTATCATATAGCAGGAATTCACCCATTTCCAGCTAAAGGCATACTTAAGAAACTATTTCCAAATTAATATTTGCTGGTCATCTCAATACTTCCACCAGCATTCTTCAGAAAAATTTTCAAAAGAATAAAGCCTAATGTCGCACCAGCCAGTGAGCTCGCGAGGAAAGCAGGAATGAATCCAAAAACAGCTGCCTCCTGGCCTAGAAAAAGTACTGCAATTGGATAGCTGGCAATTGCACCGATGATTCCTGTGCCAACTACCTCACCGGCAAAAGCGAAACCTATTTTCTTCGTTTTTTTAAATAAATATGCAGCAAGGAGTGCACCAATCATGCTCCCCGGAAAGGCAAAGACTGAACCAGTCCCCATCAAATTCCTCAGCAGTGAAACGCCAATGGCCTGTGCTATCGCGTAATATGGTCCAAGTAACACGGCAGACAATATATTGATGAAATGCTGCACCGGAAATACCTTCACAATACCAAGCGGGATAAACAACATGTGGCTGGTCAATGTACCGATGGCTACCAACATTGCAGTAAGTGTAAGCTTTTGTGTGTTTCTCATTTTACCCTCCGTTTAGTGAAAAATTTTGCCTCTCAATTTGGCTGCTGCTTCCCTGACGTCATCTGCATGGCTGATCGCAGTAATCACTGAAACTCCATCGGCTCCAGCTTCCATCACGAGCGAAGCATTCTCAGCGGTAATTCCTCCGATACCGACAATCGGAATCTCAAAATCTTTTAACTCCTTGATAAGTGCAGTTCCCTGAACATCTCTTGTATCCTTCTTTGTTTCTGTTGGAAATATCGGGCCAACGCCAAAATAATCCGCACCTGCAAGCTTTGCCTTTTCTGCCTCTTTTACACAATGCACAGATACTCCCAGAATTTTGTCACCGATTTTTTTGCGGACCTCCTTTGCATCCTCATCCTCCTGACCAATATGGACGCCGTCCGCATCAAGCTCAAGGGCCATTTCGATATCATCGTTCACAATGAACGGTATGCCATTGTTCTTGCAGATTCTTTGCAGCTCCCTTCCCATCGACAGCTTTTCCGTCCCTTCAAGGCAGTTACTCCCTTTTTCACGATATTGAAAAAGAGTGATTCCTCCGCGAATTGCCTCTTCCAGCACTACTCGGGGATCCTCCAGGCAATTGGTGCTGCCGGTGATAAAATACACCTTAAGCAAACTTCTCATTTTACCTGGACTTATCTTTGCCATGTCGCAATACTTCCTTTCTCCCTGTTAAAAGCCCAATGGTTTGTTGGGCCGTGACCTTGGCCAATACTCAGCGGGTTTGCGATGGCAGCATGGATGAACTCCTTCGCCACAGATACCGCGTCATATACTGTCAATCCCTTCGCAAGCTGTGCCGTGATGGCAGCGGAAAAAGTGCAGCCAGTTCCGTGCGTGTTCTTCGTTTCAATTCTTGGAACAGAGAAGAACTCAAAGTCTGCACCATTAAAAAGGAGATCAACAGACTCATTCGCATCCTCATCATGACCGCCTTTTATGACGACGTTTTTTGCTCCCAGGGCATGGATACGCCTTGCCGCTTCCTTCTTGTCATTGTGACTGTGTATAGTCATCCCGGTCAGCACTTCTGCTTCAGGAATATTGGGTGTGACCACGAGGCAAAGTGGAAGCAAATGATCTTTCAGGGCAGAAACAGCTTCCTGCTGAAGCAATGACGCTCCACCCTTGGCAATCATGACCGGATCGATAACTACCTTATCCCAGGCAAACTGCTTTATTTTATCAGCAACGGTTTCAATGATTTCTGCGTTGAAAAGCATTCCTGTCTTCAAGGCATCAACCCCTATATCTTCTCCTACCGATTGGATTTGCCGGGCGACTGCCTCTGCCTCCATCGGAAAGACTCTCTGGACACCAAGCGTATTTTGCGCCGTTACAGCGGTCAGCGCAGACATCCCAAAAACTTTCAGCTCCTGGAACGTTTTCAGATCCGCCTGGATGCCAGCACCGCCACCGCTGTCCGAGCCCGCAATTGTTAAAGCTTTTTCCATATCAATCGACCTCCTTTCGAGTAAGAGACATTTTCTCAATCAAATCGTTTCCACCAATCAGGTAGAGCTGGTTTAAAAATTCACTTTGAAAACTCCCAGGTCCGCGATCAGCACTATTGTCAGCAGCCATTTCCGCTGCCACTCCATAGATGGTTACTGCTGCTGTTGCCGCTATGAGCATATTTTTTTCAATAGCAGTGAATGCGCCAATCACTGACGTCAGCAAACAGCCGGTTCCCGTCACTTTTGTTAACATTGGGTGCCCATTGTGGACAATAAATACAGTATGTCCATCTGTAATAATGTCGTCTTTACCAGTAAGGACAACAACTGTCTTCAATTTTTTCGCGGCCAAAATAGCAAGCTCCAAAACATCCCCATTTGATTCGCCAGCATCCACTCCACGTATACTCCAATTCTCCCCGGCAACATTGGCAATCTCGGATGCATTCCCTCTGATAATCGCAATCTCCAAATCTTCCATCAACATCCTAGCTGTCTCGGTACGATACTGTGTCGCGCCCGCACCAACAGGGTCCAGGATAACCGATACTCCATGCTCGTTCGCCGCCTTGCCGGCAATCAGCATCGACTCTACGACTTCTTGCCTAAGCGTTCCAATATTGAGGACAATACTTCCCGCCATCCTCGCCATTTCAGCAACTTCCTCTTGAGCATATGCCATTACCGGGGACGCCCCCAGAGCCAGCAATCCATTGGCAGTAAAGTTGGTTACCACAACATTGGTTATGTTATGTACGAGCGGGTTCTCCCTGCGGACTCTGTCCAGCAGTATAGCAATCTCTTTCTTTTCCATCCTGTAACCTCATTGAAAAAATAAAAAAGCCAGATCCATATGTGGACCTGGCTTAGAAGCAAAGTAAGAAAAACATCTCTCACACTACTTTCCTACGCTGGTATTACCCAGATCAGGTCCGAAGGGTTAAAAGACATAACGTCTTTCTCTCAGCCCGTAACAGGGCACCCCTAGTAGTAAATCGAATATTCAATTATTCTCATCCTAACCTTAACTTTTATTTATGTAAAGACATAAAATCATATTTGCTATTTTTCATTATTTAGTAATTCTTTGATTTCTTTTAGCAGTTCATATTGCTGCTCCTGTTTTTCCATGATTCTATTAGCCAATTTCTCTAGTGTTTTCGTAATGGACCAAAGAGCCAATACCAGGACAACAACCAAGCCCAATTCATTCATCTTTATCTACTTTCCCTTCTGCAATATCATCAAATGGAGTATAGTTGTTGCTCGGCAATTTTCCGGAGCGGATTACTTTATATATCGTATAGAACACTACAAACAGGACAATAGCGGTAAAAATATATCCCATAATTAACCAGCCTCCTTTTCACCATTATACCTTAAAAATTGAATTTTGAGATTCCTTTAAAATGGCGTTTCTGATGTTCTATGCTAATATGAAAATATACATAGTAATGGGAGTTGAAAGGAAATGAAGAACGAGATCATTGAAAGATTCACTTCATATGTTAAAGTGGACACCCAGTCTAATGAAAACAGCGAGACCACTCCATCGACAGAAGGCCAGCTGACTCTTGCGAATATGCTTGTCGAGGAATTAAAAACGATTGGAATGTCAGAAGTGACGATTGACGAGAATGGTTATGTGATGGCGACTCTTCCTGCCAATACGGATAAAGAAGTGCCAACTATTGGCTTCCTTGCCCATGTGGATACGGCAACTGATTTTACCGGCAAAAATGTAAACCCTCAGGTTGTGGAAAACTTCGACGGCAATCAGATTATCCTTAACGAGGAACAAAATATCATTCTTTCTCCGGCCGATTTTCCTGAGCTGCCTCAGTATAAAGGCCACACTTTAATTACGACCGATGGAACTACTCTTCTTGGCGCGGACAACAAAGCTGGAATTGCTGAAATCATGACGGCAATGGCTTATTTGAACAAGCACCCGGAAATCAAACATGGTAAAATCCGTGTTGCGTTCACACCGGATGAGGAAATCGGCAGAGGGCCGCATAAGTTCGATGTTAGAGCATTCGATGCAAAATTTGCTTATACTGTTGATGGCGGACCGCTTGGCGAACTGGAGTATGAAAGCTTTAACGCAGCAAGCGCGAAGGTTACTTTTAAAGGCAAGAACGTCCATCCAGGTACAGCAAAAGGAAAAATGGTGAACTCTGCAAAAATCGCGATGGACTTTAACAGCAAGCTTCCAGCAGAGGAAGCACCTGAGCATACAGCAGGATATGAAGGCTTCTTCCACCTAAGCTCAATTGAAGGCGATGTTGAAGAAACAACACTGCACTATATTATCCGTGACTTCGACCGTGACAGCTTCGAGGCCCGGAAGGATTTAATGCAGAAAATCACCAATGAATTAAGACTTACACACGGCGAAACCCGTGTTGAGCTTGAAATGAACGACCAGTACTACAATATGAAGGATAAAATCGAGCCGGTAAAAGAAATTGTCGACATTGCTTACGAGGCGATGGAAAACCTCGGCATCAAGCCGATCGTCAAACCGATCCGCGGCGGCACAGACGGTTCCCAGCTTAGCTACATGGGACTGCCGACACCTAATATTTTTACAGGCGGAGAGAACTTCCACGGAAGGTTCGAATATATCTCTGTGGATAATATGTTGAAATCCGTTGAAACAATAATAGAAATAGCTAAACTCTTTGAAGCTAAAGCCTAACAACAAGAAGCCAGACTCCCAACTGAAAGGAATCTGGCTTCTTTTTTTAGGAGCGACTTAACTCAATATCCGCCTCAGGACCTATCCAGATTTAAATCGGAGGTACATTGGGATAAAGAGCGATTACCCTTATTCTAAATATAGAACGAAGTTGAGAGGAGATTTAAAAAAAATGAAACGAATTTTAGTTATTTTCCTGATAATAACCGGGGCTTATATCGCTTGGAATTATATCTTCGATGGCAGTGGAGTAAACTTTGCACAGGCGGAAGACGCCGTGAAGGTGACCGATCAAACGAAAAATATCACAATCGATGTTTCAAGCGTCGAGACGATGATTGTGCCAGAAGACCGGGATGATGTTCGTGCCGAGCTGAAGGGCAAAGGTACGGTAAAAGTTGATAAGCATGGAAATGAAATCGAGGTTGCTGTTAAACGCAAAGGCTTCTTCTGGTTCAACTGGTTTGAGATGGAGAAAACAACTCTGACCGTTTATATTCCTGAAGACTATGAAAAGAATATGGAAATCGAGCTTGGCTCAGGCGAAGTTGTATTCAAGGGACATTCGGTTGATTCCCCGATGAAGCTTAAGGAACTTGCGATTGATATCGGATCAGGAAGGATGGTCCTGGAAAACCTGGATGTTGAAACATACGTGCACCACAGTTCATCAGGCGAAGTGGAAATCAATTCAGTAGCTGCTGGCTCTGGTTCATTTGAAGTCAGCTCCGGAAGCGTCAATGTCAAAAACTACTCTGGCAAGCTTGATGCAGATGTGTCCTCGGGTGAGCTAGAAATCCAGATGGATTCTTTGAGAGATGATGTTGATTTAAATGTAAGTTCAGGAAATATCGAGCTGGATTTACCAGATGATACTGATTTTACGTTAAACGGAAAAATAAGCAGCGGTGACCTATCGAGTGATTTCCCGCTTGAAAACAAAGAAGAAACTGATAACCGCCTTAGCGGCAAACACGGAAGCGGGAAATACAAAATCAACGCTGATGTATCAAGCGGCAATATTGAAATCTTTTAAAGAAATGAGTTGGCGAACTGGATTTCCAGTTCGCCATTTTACTTTTTGCGAATGTACCTCCCCAGAAAAATCCACCTAGCAAACTGGAAAAAAAGCGCAGAATTTCCAATTCGCCAATAAATTTTTATTTTCGCCAATATAATGAGATTATCGCCAATAAAAATAAAAAATCGCCAATAAAATTGTGAACTCCGCCAATATAATTAGATTATCGCCAATAAAGGCGCGAACTTCATTCTGAGAGGGCACATCTCCATCTTATTGGACTGGAAAAATCAGCTGATAATTCCCAAATCGCTAAAAAAAAATATATTTCCGTTATAAACCTGGATTAGAAACATTTATTCAGAGAATAACAACCGTAACAAAGCCTGGTTCAAGCTAACCAGGCTTCTTTTTATATCTAGATATCTTTGTTTTTCAACCTTGTTCATTTAAAATGAATGCAAACACTTCCTGAGGAGTACGGTTATGTTCGAATTACTCATTACGATGTTGGAACGGCTTGGCATCATTGTAACGATTGCTTTCATTTTAACAAGATTCCGCTTCTTTCGGGGGTTGATTTACCATGATTCCCTGAACCGGCGACAGCAGTATTTTGCGATTGTATTCTTTGGTTTTTTCGGGATTATTGGTACATATTCCGGGATGAGTTTTTCAACGGATAATCTCCAGTTCAACCCCTGGGCTGCTGACCTGGCTTCGGATGAAGCGATTGCCAATTCCCGTGTGATCGGGATCGTGATTGCCGGCATGCTTGGCGGATACAAGGTCGGTATTGGTGCCGGCTTGATCGCGGGGGTGCATCGCTTCACGCTTGGCGGGTTCACTGCACTTGCCTGCGGACTTGCAGCCATCGTTGCCGGAATCATTGCCGGCCGCTTTCAGAAGAAGAAAAACAATGTCAATCTGAGGACCGCATTCCTGGTTGGGGCAATTGCCGAAACAGTGCAGATGCTGATTATCCTTTTGATTGCGAAGCCTTATGAGCAAGCGCAAACACTTGTCGAAATTATCGGTGTTCCAATGATTATCGCAAATGGCCTTGGGTCTGCTTTATTTTTGATGGTGATAAAAAATGTTGTTTCCGAAGAGGAAAAGACAGGAGCGATGCTTGCGCAAAAAACCCTGCGAATCGCTGACCAGACACTCGCATACTTGCGCAAGGGCATCAATCAGGATTCAGCCCGGGCAGTCTGCCAGATTTTGCACAACGAGGTGCAGACTAGTGCGGTCGCAATCACCAACCAAACTGAAATCCTGGCCCATATCGGACTTGGTGATGACCATCATCGCTCAACAAGTCCCATCCAGACGCAGATTACGAGGGATGTACTGAAAAGCGGCAAGCTTGTCGTCGCGAATGATGAAACGATTCACTGCCGCGAGCAAAGCTGCCCTCTTGGTGCTGCAGTGATCGCTCCTTTAAAACTGCGCGACGAAACGATTGGCACGCTGAAGTTTTATTTTAAATCGGAAAAAGAAATCACCAATGTCGTCATTGAGCTGATATCCGGCCTTAGCAACCTGCTCAGCAACCAGCTTGAAATCGCTGAAGCGGATAAAGCCTATCAGCTTGCCAAGGAGGCTGAAGTAAAGGCCCTGCAGGCACAAATCAGTCCTCACTTCCTTTTCAATACAATGAATGTCATCACATCGCTGATCAGGATTGACCCTTCAAAAGCGAGGAAGCTGCTTGTCTCTCTTTCCCATTTCCTTCGTCAGAACCTGACCGCGACGACAGTATCAATGACAACACTTGAGCAGGAATTGGCCCATGTGAAAGCCTATCTATCTATTGAAGAGGCCCGTTTTGTAGAAAAACTGAAGGTTACCTATGATATTGAAGATGACGCTTTGCCTGTAAAAATTCCGCCGCTGACACTGCAGCCAATTGTAGAAAATGCCGTAAAACATGGAATCATGAATATGGATCATGACTGCCAAATCCATATAGAGGTTCATAAAGCCGATAAAAGCACGCTAGTAACGGTGAGAGATAATGGACAGGGAATGAGCAAGGAGCGAATCAATCAGTTAGGTAAACAAATAATTGATTCAGAAACAGGAAGCGGGATCGCACTTTTCAATGTGAACAGAAGACTTACGATGAATTTTGGGGAAGCAGCTTCACTGCGGATTAAAAGTGAGCCCGGAAATGGAACGGAGATTTCTTTTACGATTCCACAAGCGGAGGAATGATAGATGGACAAGATGATACGAACTTTAATCGTTGATGATGAATTATACAGCAGGGATGAGCTGAAGCATTTATTGCAGTCCTTCCCTTCCATCCAGGTTGTCGGGGAAGCTGAATCAGGGGAAGCTGCGGTCATGAAGGCCTTGCAGCTCCATCCGGATGTTGTCTTCCTTGATGTTGAAATGCCTAAAATGAATGGAATGGAAGCAGCCAAAGCGCTGATGGAATTAAAGAAAACTCCACTGATTGTGTTCGCAACCGCCTATCCGCAATTTGCTGCCGAGGCATTCAGATATGAGGCAGTTGATTACTTGCTTAAACCCTATGATGAGAATCAGCTGATGGAGACGGTTTTGAGGATTGAGAAGCATTTCCACACGCCAGCTGAGCAAGAGCCGGGCAAGCAGACTGGCAAGCTTGCCGTAGAAGGTGATGGCGAGATTTTTTATTTAGACCCAAAGGATATCCTGTACATTTCGAGAGAAGAAAAGTATTCAAAGATTGTTACGAAAACAAGGGAATACGAAACCAAAATCCCTTTAAAGGACCTTGAAATCAGACTAACGACATACTCTTTTTTCCGCATTCATAAAAGCTATATTGTAAACCTGGATTATGTCACCCGCCTCACCCCATGGTTCAACGGGGCCTATCAATTGGAAATCGAAGGTCGGGATGAAATGCTGTCCGTCAGCCGGAATTATGTAAAATCGCTGAGGACACAGCTGGAATTATAAGTTTTCATTAAAGCATCTTAAGGGTGCTTTTTTGCATTTCAATCGACATATTTTGCACTTCAGTCTCATTTTCCTGCATCTTGTTCACAAAACAGCCACAATTCCAGCTTCTTTATTATACTTAATGAAAACGCATACAATTTCACTTTGAGGAGGTTTCATATGTATACCTTTCTAGCTGGTATCGCACTACTAATCATTGGTTATTTTACGTATGGCAAGTTTGTAGAAAAGGTTTTCGGCGTGAATGATGTTCGTACCACTCCCGCATACACTCATAAAGATGACGTTGACTATGTGCCAATGTCCACAGCAAAGAACTCTCTGATCCAACTTCTTAATATCGCTGGTGTCGGACCTATTTTCGGGCCGATCATGGGAGCTCTTTACGGGCCGGTTGCCTTCCTTTGGATCGTTCTTGGCGCGATTTTCGCTGGTGCTGTCCATGACTACCTGACAGGGATGATTTCCATCCGCAACCGTGGAGCGCATCTTCCTGAACTTGCAGGAAAGTTCCTCGGAAAATTCATGAAACATGTTGTTAACGCATTCGCAATTCTTCTCTTACTTTTAGTTGGTACCGTTTTCGTCACAGCTCCCGCTGGTCTGCTTCATACATTGATGGACGGAAAGGTAACAATGGGAATCATCATTGCAGCAATCTTTGTTTACTATATTTTAGCGACGCTTCTCCCAGTTGATAAAATCATTGGCCGCTTCTACCCTATTTTCGGCGCATTGCTGTTGATCAGTGCAGTCGGAGTAGGTGCAATGCTTGTCATCACTGGTGCACCGATTCCTGAATTATCTTTAACGAATTTCCACCCTGGTAATGCAGCGATATTCCCACTATTGTTCTTAACAATTTCTTGTGGAGCGCTATCAGGTTTCCATGCTACACAAACACCGATCATTTCACGTACAACGCAAAATGAAAAGAATGGCCGCAAGATTTTCTACGGCATGATGATTGCTGAAGGTGTCATCGCAATGATCTGGGCTGCTGCGGCAATGAGCTTGTTCGATGGCTACAACGGCTTGAACGACATGCTTGCAAACGGCGGACCGGCGGCAATCGTAAGTGAAGCTTCAACATTGATGCTTGGCGCAATCGGTGGAACTCTTGCAGTTCTTGGTGTAATCGTACTTCCAATCACATCTGGTGATACAGCATTCCGTAGCGCACGTATGATCATCGCTGACTACTTCAATTTTTCACAGAAGAAGATCACCAGCCGTCTTTGGATTGCTGTTCCTTTATTCGTTATCTCTTTCGCTTTGACAAAAATTGATTTCACGCTTCTGTGGAGATACTTCTCCTGGGCTAACCAATCAACAGCGGTTATCGCGCTTTGGGTTGGTGCCATGTACCTGTTCATCGCCAAGAAGAACTACTGGATCGCGATGATTCCCGGTATGTTCATGACGGCAGCTACGACTTCCTATATTCTTAATGCTCAAATCGGATTCGGCCAGTCGCTGACTGTATCCAATATTGGAGCAGTAATCGTAACAGCTGTCATCACAGTTATTTTCTTCAACGCTGCTAAAAAAGCACGGGCTAAAAACATCCCGCTTGAAGAAGATATTTCTGGCTATAATAAGGTGGCGTAACGATGAGCGGATGCTGCAGTCCGGAGTACCGCAAATCGGTCAATGAGAAGGAAAGTCAGGTGAATGAGAAAGGGAAAGAGCAGCTTCCCTTTCTCGCAAAAATCATCATTGTCCTTATTACAGCAGGCGGGCTTCTTGCAGCCTTCCTTTCTTATTAATAAGACAAACACCAGGGTGCACGCTTGATTCCAGGCGTGCACTTTTACATAGTTTAGGAGGTTGATGGAAATGAAAATATTGATCGTAGGAGCAGGTGCAATTGGAGGTTACTTTGGAGGCCGCCTTTTGGAAAAAGGAGAAGATGTCACATTCTTGGTCCGTGAAAAGCGCCAGCAGCAGCTGCGTTCCAATGGGTTGTTAGTGGAAAGTATTCATGGGGATATGCGCTTTGCAGAACCTAAGACTATTTTGGCAGGAGAAAATACGGAACCATATGACGTAATTCTTGTATCCACAAAGTCCTATCATCTGGATGGCGCGGTTGAGAGCATCAAGCATTATGTTGGAGACGAAACGATGGTACTGCCATTATTGAACGGAATAGCACATCTTGATGTGCTGACAGAAGCATTCGGTGCTGAAAAAGTGATTGGAGGCCTTTGCTTTATCGAGACTACCCTGACTCAAGATGGAAAAATAGTTCAAACCAGTCCCATCCATGATTTGGTCTTCGGTGAACGAAATGGCGAAAAAACTGAACGAATCTTGCAGCTTGAAGAAGCATTTAGCGGAACAAAAGCAAGCTTCCACCTTTCTGAAAAAATTCAGCAGGAAATGTGGCATAAATACTTATTCATCACTTCACTGAGCGGTATTACCTCCCTGTTCAGGTCGCCGATCGGTCCAATACGCGATCAGGAGAACGGCTGGAAAACAATCGAGAGCCTGGTGCATGAAACTGCGGAAATCATGGATAAAATCGATGCCCCTCTGGCAGCAGGAGCTATGGATGGTATCCTGGGGAGAATGAAGGAAATCGGCCATGGAATGAAATCCTCCCTTCAGCGTGATATGGAAAAGTCACTGCTGACAGAAGCTGATCACCTATTTGGCTACTTGCTGAAGAAAGCTGAGCAGTCTGGATTGACGGCACCGATTTTATCTGCCATTTATGCTAATGTGAAAATCTACGAGAGCGGACTTGGTGCTGGAAAAAATCCGCGATAATTTCCAGTTTGCGAATAAAAAGGGTTTTTTGCGAATAAATTTGTTTATTTGCGGATAAACTTTTGGTTCTTGCGAATAAACTTCATTTATTTGCGAATAAATCCTGGTTTACTGCGAGTAAAATCCTATTTTTGCGAATATCTCCATTATTCTAGTCAAAAAAATGGCTGAGCCTTATGTGTTCACTCGAGACACATAGACTCAGCCATTTTTTAATAGATTTTCGCTTCTTCTTGCCCTTTCATCACTCTTAAAGCACCTGCAGCCAGGGATTCCATTTCCGCTTCACCAGGCAGGACGAAAACTTTTCCCAGGAAACTGATTTTCTCCTGTATCATATTTGCAATCATATCTGAATGGGCGATTCCCCCGGTAAGAATGATTCCGTCAATCTTCCCTTCCAGTACGGTCGCCATCGCGCCGATCTCTTTTCCAATCTGGTGGACCATCGCTTTTAAAATAAGACCAGCCTTCGAGTCACCCTCAGCAGCCAGGTTCTCAGCTTCTATAAGATTCTTGGTACCAAGATAGGAATACACACCACCCTGCTTAGTCATCATCAGAAGCAATTCTTTTTCAGTATATTTTCCTGAAAAACAAAGCTGGACGAGCTGTTTTGCCGGGAGCCCGCCTGCCCGTTCGGGAGAGAACGGTCCCTCATTTTCGGCATTGTTGACATCTATGATCCTGCCATTCTGCAGTGCAGCGACTGAAATGCCTCCTCCTAGATGGGCCACAACAAAGCTTGTATCATCCAAATCCTTCCCAATTCCGGCTGCAATTTTGCGGGAAACGGCCTTGATATTGAGGGCATGGACATGGCTTTTCCTCTCAATATCAGCCAGTCCGGAAATCCTCGCTTCATCAATCAGTTCATCCACACATACTGGGTCAACAATATAGGCTGGTATTTGATGAGTTCCAGCTATTTCCGCTGCGATAATGGATCCCAGGTTCGATGCATGATTGCCATATTTCCCGGAGCGTGCATCATTCAGCAAATTTTCATCAACTATATATGTCCCGCTGTCCATCGGCTTCAGCATCCCACCCCGGCCAACGACCGCGTCCAGCTCTGAAGGTTTGAAGCCCTTCAACCGTAAAGCTTCCATGATGGACTCAAATCTGTACTGCAGCTGGTCGGCTAATTCCGGCAGCTTTATGATTTCAGCATCAGCATGACGGATCGTATCTTCAAATAGTAATTTTTCATCTTCGTAAACTGCTAGCTTGGTAGAAGTGGAGCCTGGATTTATCGCTGAAATTTTCATTATACCTCTCCTATCTCTCAAACGCTGACCGTTGTATTGGAAGCCGCAACGACGGCCAGTGCAATCGAAGCCAATTTAGCCTCAGCGGTGTCTGACCGGGAGTTCAATACGAGGGGCACTTTCGCACCAAGCACGATTCCTGCCATCGTTCCCTTCGCAAAATACGTAATCGCCTTGCCAAGGAAGTTTCCAGCTTCAATTGTTGGGACTATAAGCAGATCCGCTGCTCCCTCAAGCTCACTATCCAGCCCTTTGTGCAGAAGGGATTCCCTGCTGATGGCGAGGTCCAGCGGAAGCGGCCCTTCGATTAGCAGCGACTGGCTCGATTCATTTTTAATAACCATAGCCAGGTGATCGGCTTCCACGGTCACGGGCATCTTCTCGCTGACTCGTTCATTCGCTGCTAAAATCGCTACCCGCGGACGGTCCACTCCAATTCTGTCCAGGAACTCAACCGCATTTTGGATGATTTGCTTCTTCTGCTCAAAATCCGGCGCAATATTAATACCGCCATCACTCATACTAATCAGCTGTTCCGCACCAGGGATGTCGAACACGGAGATATGGCTGATGACACGGCCAGTTTTTAAATTAAGCTCCTTATGAAGCACTCCTTTTAAAAATGGGGTGCTATTCACAAAGCCTTTCATGATTATCTGCACTTGAGCATCGCTTGCCAGTTTAGCAGCAATAAAAGCATTTTCATTTTCAGTATAGGCCGGATATACAGGATATTTTTCTACAGAAAAGTTAAGCTCTCTTGCCAGCTCAAAGATTCTTTGCGGATCTCCGACTAAATAAGGTTCTATGATTCCGAGCTCCACGGCTGCTTTTACAGCTTCGAGCACATCCCTGTCATGTGCAGCGGCAACGCTCATTTTTACCGGCGGCCTTTTTTGTGCTTCAAAGATGACCTCATCAAAACTTTTATAGCGCATGCTTCTCACCTCCTGCTGCTTAACCTGTATACTTGCTCTGGATTCGGCTGATTTTTTCAATCTTCTCTTCTACTAATATATTTGCAGCTTTATACGTTGGGATATCATGAGTTTTGGAGATTTTGTAGATTTTTTCAAGAATATCATAGATCATGCTGGCATTCCTGAACGCCCGTTCCTTGCTGTACTCATGGAGTTCATCCGCCACCTGAATCAACCCCCCGGCATTTGCCACATAGTCCGGAGCATAGAGGATACCTTTCTGATGCAGCATGTCACCGTGCCTTTCTTCTGCCAGCACATTATTCGCTGCACCGGCAACTGCAAGGCACTTGAGTTTTGGGATCGTGATGTCATTGATAACTGCGCCCAATGCATTCGGTGAAAATATGTCGCATTCTACGCTGTAAATATCAAGTGGTTCAACTGTTTCGATATCTGGGAATAGCTCCTTAACTTCTCTTACATTCTCTTCAAAAATATCAGTGACGATCAGCTTCGCCCCTTCTTCATGAAGGTGGCCAACAAGAATGCGGCCAACTTTTCCAAGGCCCTGGACCGCAATTTTACGGTCCCGAAGTGAGTCTGTTCCAAATATCTCTTTTGCCGTTGCCTTAATTGCTTTCCATACACCGAACGCTGTGATTACAGCTGAATTGCCGCTGCCGCCATATTCTTCAGGTAAGCCAACAAGGTAGGATGTTTGTTTTGATGCGGAAACAAAATCCATGCCCACCGTACCGACATCCGTTCCTGTGTAAAAGCGGCCCTTTAATGTTTCAATGAATGAGCCAAAAGCCTGGAAAAGCTCATCCGATTTTTCCGACTTGGGATCCCCGATGATGACCGCTTTCCCACCTCCATAGGTCACACCCGAAACGCCGCATTTATAGGTCATTCCTTTTGAAAGGCGCAGAACATCTCGAAGCGCTTCTTCAGTCGATTCATAATCCCACATCCGGCATCCCCCTAGCGCCGGACCAAGCGTCGTATCATGGATGGCAACAATCGACTTCAATCCAGTTGCCTTGTCATAGTTAAAGATCACCTGTTCATGCCCCTGGCTTTTCATTTCTTCAAAAATATCCAGCACCATTTTCTGTTCTTCCGTTAGCAACACAAAATCCCCTCCCGAAATCGGACCTGGCCAAGCTGCGTCAGTGTAGGTAGTTTCCAGATCAACAAATTAATGTAAGCCCTTACATATTTTCATTATAAAGACTTTAACTGCTGCTTACGGTGATATATCTTACACTTCTATGGCAAATCAACTGGAAAAAATCGAGGTAAATTTCCAGTTCGCCAATAAAGTTGTGAACTCCGCCAATAAAATTGGTTTATCGCCAATATAATGAAAAAATCGCCAATATAATGAAATTTTCGCCAATAAGTCTCGGATTTTCGCCAATAAACACATCATTATCACTAGTAAGAGGCTTCTGCCAACTTAAAATGAACGAAAAAAGAACCAAAGCAGAGTACTGCACCCCAAAAGTTAACTGAAACTTACTTTGGAGGGCAATTCACTGAGACTTTGGTTCTTTTTAAACAACTTTTATTATTGAACTCCTGGAAACCATCCTGGTGTGTTGACGATTGCCTGCCATAATGGATCCGGAACGACAAGCCGCTTCTGTGCACCTGTATCGAGCTTTGTTTCGATTTCATTTTCACGGCCTGTTTCGACTTTTTCTACCCAATCTGGGTCAATGATCAGTTCACGGCCCAGCGCAAGCAACGGCACTCCCGTCCCAAATGCTTTAATAACATCTTCTGCACTGTACAGCGAGCCGACACCGATTACAGGAACTTTGCCGCCGACGCGTTCGTGGATGATTTCCATCCTTGAACGGTCATCGTCGACACCTCTTCTTGGCTTCGACCAGAAATCATTTAAAGAGACATGCAAGTAGTCCAGGTCCTTTTCAGCCAGGGTATCAATCAGTTCCAATGTATCAGCCATTGTAATTCCCGGCTCTTCAGGTTCTTCCGGTGAGAATCTGTATCCGACGATAAACGGGTCCTTTGCGTGCTTTGCGGTTACTCTTTTTACCTCATCCACAACCGCTAATGGGAATGCCATTCTTTTTTCCAGGGATCCGCCCCATTTATCGTCGCGTCTATTTGAATGAGGAGAGAAGAATTGCTGAATTAAGTATCCATTGGCTCCATGGATTTCTACGCCATCAAAGCCTGCTTCAATCGCCCGGCGCGTTGTCTCGCCGAACGCAGCAATGATCTCGTTCACCTCTCCTCCCGTCAATGCTCGGGGTGCTTTCGCGCTATTCCGCTCTGATTGGACATCGCTCGCACTGACGATATCCCCGTCTGGCACAAGCTCTGGAGGACACTCGCGGCCGCCATGGAAAATTTGCAGCACCGCTTTAGCACCTTCAGCTTTTATTGCAGATGCCAGCTTCCTAAGACTCGGAATCATTTCATCGGTATCCGCACCGAATTCTCCATGGAATCCTTTCCCACTAGGAGTTACGTATGTACACGCAGTTACCACCATGCTGACGCCTTTCGAGCGCCGTGCGTAATATTCTGCTTCCGCGTCCGTTACGGTTCCATCCTCATTCGATGAAAAGTTGGTCATCGGCGCCATAACAAGTCTATTCTTCAGGTTAATTCCATTCGGGAATGTAAATGAATCAAATAATGGTTTAAATTGTTCATTCATGGATGTGATCCTCCTTCTTTAGCATACGAAAGTGTAATAGCCTAAACCGCTTTCTATTAAACATCCTGGTTATTATTTGTATTCATCCCGAAAAAAAACAGCGAAATGAAATCCCGCTGTTTACTCGTGTTGATTATTGATGCTGCGAACGATCTACGATTAAAAAGCGACTTTCTTATTTACTCGTTTTATCAATCGCTGCCTTTATCGTTTTTGCCTGCTGTTCCATATCACCCATCCCCTGGAAATGGACATACATGATTCTCGGTTCCTCATGCATCATATGGTTGTGCAAGGCGGTTACTTCAAGCTTCCCTTGTCGCAATGCATCGAGAACAGGATTTACTTCTTCCTGCAGAATCGCCAGCTCTCCCATGACTGCAACCTGCCCGTCTACCTTTTCAAACCCAAAATGGAAAGCTAGCTCCATCGTTTCTGGAGACAGCTTTTTGCCCATATGAGTCGGCTTAATATTTTTACGGACAATTTCCACCTTGCAGATCCCATTTTCAGATTCAACATTAGAATTGAATATTATTTCAAGTTTTTCACAGTCTGCATTGCCCTGAGCCTGTACAGCTGCAGGTAAAAAGAGAGCAAGAACCAAAGTTGCTGCCATTATTGACCTAATCAATTCGGCCACTCCTTTTTTAACCTTAGCATCTCTAGTTAGGGCTTCATTATACAAGCTGTTTTCCCATTTACTGTTGCTTTTCGTACACATACACTGACTCGCATCCCTAAAGATTTCGGGGCTCTTTTCGAAGATGCCTTCCGATTCGGATAGGAGAAACCATCAGTAATAACCCAGAAGCCGGTTTTTACTTTGGGGGTAAAAAGCAACAAATTTTACGAAAAGGGCATTATACAATGTACAAAATAAACAAAGGCACTCTGCTACTGCAGAATGCCTACTTGTTCATTATTATTGATAAGTAATTGTTCCATCTCTTCCATTGGAAGCGGTCTGCTGAAATGGTAACCCTGTCCGATTACACAGCCGTTTTTAAGCAAAAATTCAACCTGCTCCCGTTCCTCTACACCTTCTGCAATGACACTAAATTCAAGATTGTGTCCCATGTCAATGATTGTCTTGACCATCGCTCCTTGATTGGAGTGATGGATGATATCATCAACGAATGATTTGTCGATTTTGATTTTATCAATTGGGAAATGCTTCAGTAGGCTTAATGATGAATATCCGGTACCGAAGTCGTCAATTGCAAGCGTTATGCCAAGCTCCTTTAGTTGGTCCAGTATCAATGCTGTCTTCTCGCTGTTCTGCATGACACTCTCTGTGATTTCAAAATCAAGATAATTCGGTGCCAGTTGAGTATCAATCAGTACCTGTTTTACACAATCAATGAAAGTGTCTTCCTGCAGCTGGCGAACAGAAATATTCACTGACATCGGTATTGGGCTGTAGCCTTTCTCCTGCCATACTTTGTTTTGAGCCGCTGCCTTTTCCAGCACCCATTTTCCAAGAGGAACGATCAATCCTGTTTCCTCGGCCATAGGGATGAATTCAGCTGGTGAGATGAGGCCTTTCTCCGGATGCACCCAGCGCACAAGTGCCTCTACCCCAATGATTTTCCCTGTTTCCAAATTCACCTGTGGCTGATAATGGAGCATAAGCTGGTTTTGCTCCAACGCTTTCCTCAGGCCATTCTCCAGCTCCATTTTTCTGGAGGAGAGTCCGTGCAGCTTGTCGGTATAAAACTGGTAGTTGTTCTTCCCGCGATCTTTTGCGAGGTACATCGCGGTATCAGCATGCTTGATCAGCGTTTCCTCATCCTGGCCATCCTCTGGTGCCATGCTGATTCCAATGCTTGGGGTCACGAAGAACTCCTGGCCTTCAATAGTGATTCCTTCATTAAATTCATTAAGGATTCTTTCTGCGACTTCAATGACTTGTTCCTTCCGGAAATCCTTAAGTACAATGATGAATTCATCACCGCCCTGGCGTGATACAAGCCCCTGCTCTTTGACCGCATTTTTCAACCTGGTGGCAACAACCTTTAACAATAGGTCGCCAACACGGTGGCCTTTCGTATCATTAATAATCTTGAAACGGTCGAGGTCAAGAAAGAGTACCGCGAGATTCCCGTTGCCGTTTGAAAGTGCACTATTCAGGTGCTTCCTGACCATATTCCGATTCGGCAGCCCGGTAAGAACGTCATAATAGGCCATATATTTAATGGTTTTTTCCGCCTTCTTGCGCTGCGTCAGATCACGGCCGACAATTTGTTCAGCCATTCTTCCTTCATATAAAATCGGCATCGCGGACATTTCTACATCAATTTCTTGTCCGTCTACCTGTGTTGCTTTAAATTCGAACCAAAGTTTTTCCTCAAAATCTTCATCTATTGTCAATTCACGATTTTTTATATGGGCCAGTACATCATGAGGAATAAGCGTAGATATCGGCCGTCCGATCAATTCTGCCGGACTTTCAGCCTTGAACAGCCTGCAGCCTGCTTCATTGATATAATCCAGCTTTCCTCTGCTGTAGACGGCAATCAGATCTGGGGACATTTCCACAAGGCTGCGATAGCGTCCTTCACTTTCCTTCCGGTCGGTAATGTCAAAAAGGACACTGGTAAAATCAGCGAAATTTCCGTTTTCATCAATGACAGGAATGCCTCTATCCTGGATCCAGCGAACCTCTCCATCTGGACGAATGATCCGATATATACTAGTGACTGCTTCCCCTCTTGAAAATCCTGCTTCCCTTTCAGCCAAAACATGCTGGTCCTCTGGGTGGATGACTTTTTTCCAAAGCGTGCTGTCATGATAAAATTCTTCAGACGAATGCCCGTATAGTTTTTCAATCCCAGATGTAATCAGCAGTGTGTCTTTCTTGAGGTCATGTGACCAAATCGCGACATCCAGAGTGTCAAAAATGCTTTTCAGCCTCTTTTTATGCTCCTGTAAATCCACTGCTGTATTTTTCATCCCTTTGAATACCCGGAAGACCAATGCAATAAAAACAAAGGATACGGCTAAGTCTATCAAATAGCCAACCGCTTCACTCATGGAATAATAAAACGAAGTCAGCCAATCAATCAGCTCCGCGAACAGAAGAAAAAAGATTATAGATAATCCGGTGTATTTTTGTATCTTCCCGTCATTGCCCATTCAAACATTTCCCCCTGTGCCAAGCTGAATGCTTGTCTTGAAAAAAATACTAAATATTCCTTTATTAACATAACAAACATATGAGGTCTCGTACAACGGAATTATTACATCTGACCTATAAAATTGATGGATTTTGTCATTTTAACCATAGAAAACATGGGGATCCATCAAAGAGCGATCCCCAGCACTGTTGATAGTTCTCTCTTTTTCTCGTTTAAATAGATTTGGTCAAGCTCCTTCAACTCGTATGAATCGAACTTTTCCATGCTGTAGATATACAGCTCCCAGATGCTCTTCTTCAAGGAATCGTCGGCTGATCTGCCGATTAACAAAAAAGCGTCGATGAGAGCAGTAAGAATGGAAAAATCCTGACTCCCATAATGGGCAATTTGATAAAAGGATAAATATAAGATATCCATCGTTCTCTTTTGCTTCCCGATAATCCTGGGCTGCATATCTTCATCATAATAAGCTATATACCGTCCGTTCGAACGGACCCGGCATAGATGGGACAAAGCCATGCCTAAATACGAAATACAGACTCTGGCAGTATTCGGGTCGTTAATTCCTGGTGATATGGCCCTCAAAGCAACCTCAACAATTTTCTGAAGCGCAAATTCAGGATCCTGGATCGATGACCGTTCTTTGCCCAGCCCTAAGTATTGATTCATAACGGCATCAATATCCTCATCGATCTCACCACTATGGTGGACTCTGAAGGCAATGCTGTCCTCTGTCAGAAAATCACCATTCAAAAAATTCGCTTCAACCCCAAGTGCGTTTTGGGATGCATATTTCAGTAGACCCTGATAGTCTGTCAGCTGGACATAACCGAATCCTTTGCATTTTACATCCCGGACAAATTCATAGGTGAATCCGGCATCTTTTCTGTCATCTATAACGTTCGTGTACTCACTTTCCAATGTATCTTCCTGTGTTCTAATCACCTTTAAAGCCCCCTCGGTGATCTCCCGGATCAGCGTGCTCACCTGAACGGAGGTTGCGACATTATGGATAAAATAGGCGAAGAATAAGAGACAAATGAACGCAATCACCACTCCAACCGTAGCTGAGATTACCTGACTCTCATACCACGTTTCACTCATGAACAGCAGCGACAGAATCGAGTAGACGAAACCGCCCATGAAAATTCCGAGGACCCTCATCGTTACAGGATCTTCGACGAAATTACTCAGTGTTCTCGGTGAAAATTGAGATGAATATGTAGTCAGTACAACCATGATCGTCGAAAAAGTGATCGTCGTCATCGTCAGCAGCGCTCCCGAAATCGAACCTAATATTGTCTGCGCCAACGAAACATTTGTCAGCAAAAATGATGGGACTACTCCCTGAGCAAGCTCATTGTGATCGATATATATCACGCCCAATGCCAGCAGGAATGCCAGTACACTATAAATAATCGGTCTCAGCCACATACTTGTCCTTATTCGTAAAACAATCTTTTTCACCAAACATAACAGCCCCTTAAGTTACCAACTCTTTCCTTACTTATTTAGACCATTTCGGGTGAGTTTAATCCTTTTTGTTCTTATCGCAGCGTATCTATTTCATTTTTTTTGATGAAAATCAGTTCATTATTTGGTGATCGTTTCCAGAAAAACAAAAACCTTGCCCACAACAGCAAGGTTCCCATTTGTTAATTCGCATACCCTACAAGTTCCATAAACCCTATTCCGTCCAGTGGCCTGCTCGTTCCATCAGCCAGCTTTTCTCTGCCGGTTACTTTGCATGCTCCTTCCCAAATAGCCTGTATTGGGCCAATGATCAGCATTTCCTGATTTGGGAATTCAGCTTCGACATGAAGCTCGATTCCGAAATCGGGAATGCGAATCTCCCATTCTACAGGATACCTGGCATTCGTTTTCAGGCTTTTCCAGTACTTTATTTTTTGAAAAGTTATGTTTCTCGTAAAATGGACCCTGCCATCCTCTTCAATAACATTAGCCATAGGGTTTCCAGGGGACATTTGATTAAGCAGCAGCTCACGCCCATCGCTGAGCATTAGTCCGAACCAGTCCCATCCGGCTCCTTTCACTAAAGAGTAATCACGTCCCCATTGATGGTCGAACCAGCCAGTGCCGCTTACATTTTCCGTCTTCGAATCCGTCTTTATCATTCCATTCACAGAATTCCTGGTAGTAGAATAATAGTACAAATCGTCCGGCTTTCCATCACCGCCTATCAGTGCGACAGGCTTCATTGGCGTGAATTCAAGTTCAATCTCTGAATTTTTCTCCTTTAAAATTGCATCAAATCCAAATGCTTCTTCCCCTTTGAAGCGAAGCCTGTGGCTCCCATAGAACAACTCAGGGGGATGCTGATTGATTTTCGCAGCCTCCAACATTGTATGCGGCGCAGGTATATCGCCCTTAAGCAATTTTTTATAGAGCCTCCAGATTCTTGTATCTGTCGGATGGAGCAAAAGATAGAAAGGCAGATATATAGCTACCATTGCAAGCTTCACCTTTGAATCGAAACTTGAAAAATTGTAACGTTTCTTGCTGTCCAGGTCGATCAATGTATGGATGATATAATGCCCTTTGCCTATCTCAAACTCGCCCACCCGGAAAAATGAAGCCATCACCGCATAACGGCCACCCTTATCACCGTTCAAAAAAGAGAAAAAATACCACCATTCAATATTGGAATCTCCATGTGGCCCTGCATCCTCTGGCAGTGAAATCCTGTCTAAATGTTCTTCATTCATCCCCGCATACACCTTCTTTTTTTAGTAAGGTATGCAAGAGACAATAAAAAAGCATCAAAGAAGCCTTTCCCTTCTTTGATGCTTTTCTTACCCTTCCATTATTTCTTTCAGTTTTCTCAGGTCCTTCATGTTGGCCTTTTTCATCATCGAAGCCATAAAAGGTGAAACCAGTTTTGAAAACCCTGTTGGCTCACCCTGGTTCCTCAGCGTCATCAGAGTTGTGTTTGAGTCAATTGCTTTCCATACATAAGTAGTCTTCATAGGAAATGGCCCTTCTGAGGTTTGCATCACCAATTTCATTCCTGGGACATACTCTACAATCTCATAAATATAAGCAAGTTCCCGGCCCAGGAATTTTGCTTTAAATGCAATCCTTGAACCAAGACTTAACGGTTTCTCTGTAAGCCATTCAGCAGAATCAATATTCACATACCATTCTGGAGCATTGTCAGGATTCGCTGCATATTCAGATGCCCTTTCGATCGGGCAATGGATTTTAGTTTCGGTGAGAACATCTACCACTTTATAATTCCTCCAATGTTTTTAGCTTCTCATTCATTATAATATAATCTGTGCTTGAGTCATCATCCAGCCTGACAGTGGAAACGGGACAAGGGTTGAAAATAAACCCACTGTAGAATATCCTAAAGGATATACTTCATATTTAAGGATGGGATTAACCTGCGTATCAATAAATTCATCAGCGAAACTGGTAAAACGTCAAGGCGCGGAGCGGATCGGCTTATTGAGGAAGGACGCGTGTCGATCAATGGGAAGGTTGCGAAAATCGGCAGCCAGGTCGAACCTGGAGATGTCGTCCGCCTGAATGGCGAAGAAATCAGGATGGCACAAAACTATGTATATATTGCTTTAAATAAACCTGTCGGGATTACAAGCACAACCGAAAGGCATGTGAAAGGCAATATCATCGACCTTGTCAATCACCCGCTAAGGATTTTCAATATTGGACGACTTGATAAGGATTCAGAAGGCTTGATTCTCCTAACAAATGACGGAGATATCGTGAATGAAATCCTCCGCGCCGAAAACAAGCATGAAAAGGAATACATTGTTTCTGTGGACAAGCCTATTACTCCAGAATTCGTCAAGGCAATGTCCGAAGGCGTAAGGATTTTGGGAACGAAAACACTGCCTGCAAAGGTGGTCCAACTATCGAAATACGAGTTCAATATCATCCTTACACAAGGATTGAACAGACAGATCCGCCGGATGTGCGAAACCCTTGGATATCAAGTTGTCAGGTTGCAGCGTATCAGAATCATGAACATCCATCTCGGGAACCTGCCGATTGGTCAATGGCGTGACTTGAATAAGAAAGAGAAAAGGCAGCTTTTCAGCGACTTGAATTACGAACCTAAGGAATGGTAAAAGGATGAGCGACTCCGCCTCATCCTCTTTGTTTTAGATTGATGCCGCTCTGGGCTGGTCTTCATCCCTCAGCAGCTTAAGGAACATTTTTTCACGGTAAAGGTAGAAAACGACCGCAAACAGGCTGAGTCCACACACGGCCAGAAGGAGCCACACCGGCAATTTTTCAAGCAGGAAGCCAAACAGGATGAATCCTGCAGGGGTCATGGCGCTTGATCCGGTTTCAAGGAGGGACATGACTCTTCCCCGATACTCGTCAGGCGTGTTTTTTTGCAGGAGTACCATCACTGGTGTATTGATGAACATGATGGAGGCTGACAGAATCAGAACCATACTCATCAAAAAGGCGAAGATGACTATGTTTGATAGTCCCATGAACAGTGGAATTGCCGGGAGCCCAATCATCATCAATACGGCTGAAAGCAGCACCATCCCCCCTGTGATGGAAAGCTCCTTCCTTCTGATTTCCTTCTTCGCTGACAGGATGAGCGCCATGACCATCATGCCGACGGAGAATGATCCTTCAATGATTCCAAGCTGGGTAGGGGACATTCCCCTGACTGTCAAAACCAAATAGGGCATGGCTACCGGAAAGACTGCAAACCAGAAGTTCAGCCAGACACTGAGGATCACCAGATGGAGGAGAAAGGGCTGTGCTTTGATATACGATATCCCCTGTTTCAAGTCTTCTGACATTCGGGTTGTTTTTTTGTCTTGCACTTTCTTTGAAAATAAGTTGTATTCTATGAGGATACTCGCAAAAGCTGCGAAGAGAAAAGTAAGTATGTTCAATGCCATGAAGAGGTGAATATGGATGATGCCAAAGAAGACTCCGCCAAGCACCGGCCCCAAAATAGCGGAAAGGGAAATCGCTGCCTGGTTCAGTGACATCGCTCTTTGCAGGTGGTCAGGTCCAACCATGTTGTAAATCGATGAGGTAACGGCGATGGAATAAAATGTACTGATGATGCTCAGTCCAGTTGTTGCCACATATAAAATCCAGATTTCCTGTGTAAAAAACAGGAAGGAAGCCAATATAATGCCAAGCCAGAAAGCACTCGCAAAGTTCGAGAAGATGATCATTTTTTTGCGGTCCAGGCGGTCACTTAGTGTACCCGCAACAGGAGCAAGCAAGATCCTTGGAAGCATGCTGAGTACCAGCGTAATCGCAAAATTCAGGCTTGAACCTGTTTCCGCCAGGATATACAGGCCGATTGCAAAAGCATAGATTGATGAACCAAGAACAGAGGTGACTTTCCCAACCAGGAACAAGACAAGATTTTTCTTAATTGCACTTTCCAATTAACTCTCCTCCTCTATCTCCTTTTTTAAGGAAAAATTCATTTCATATGACACTTTATCCTTTTCACTTTTCTCTGCCGACTTTTTAACATATTTCAAGAATAATAAATCAATATCGGCCTGCAGTTCCTTTTTGTCTTCCTCAGTCAAAGATACATATGTCGCCTGCCTAATTACTGACTCTGAATTCGGAACACCTTCCTCATTCTTCAAGTTAAAATGAGTTGCCTTCGAACGATAGTATTTCTCGATGATGCCCCTGTTTTCTTTCGTTTCTTCAAGCTCAAGAATCCCGCCATTGAACAGCTGCTGAATGTGGTAATGAATGCTGCCTGCTGTTTTACCAAGTTCATCTGCTACCTGCTTTGCGGTCATAGACTTCGTTGCAAGCAAATAAATGATTTTTACGCGCAAAGGGCTCGAAATTAATTTTTGCTGCTCCAGATTCACGTCCATTGTTTTCTTTATATAATCCACATTGCTTCACCTTCCAATATATTCATATGTTCTAATTCCATTTTACGTTCTAACTTTTTAGAATGCAATAAATTTTTAGAATAACATTCACTGATGAAACTAACATGGATGAATGAAGTATGGTGTAATAAACACATTACAAATAGTTGAATGGTTTTTTTTAGATGAATAAAAATAATACGATGAATTCATTAAGCGAAGATGAACTTACCACAATTTTGCTAGCTGCCAACGATATTATTATGTACGGCGGGAAGGGCCTGCTTGGCAAGATTCTCGCCGGTTCAAAAGATAAGAGGATTTATACAGCTGATCTCCACCATTCCCCTATGTACGGCGCATTCGCGGGCATAAAACAAAAGTAAGTCATGGAGAAGGTTGAATGGGTGATTTCCAATGGCTACCTTACAACAGACGAAAAGCTCTCCGTGCTTATGTATACAGACAAAGGCTGGGACTTGGTAAAAGACGAACTGGCAGACAGTATATACACTGAGTTAGAGCTGGCTGCTGAATTTGGGAGATATGAGTATGTGCATTTCATCCTTGACCAGCAACCTGAATTAAAAATGGATCTGCTTTATCTCATTGAAGAGAGAGACAGCAAGGAACTGATTGACATCCTTATAGAATGGCGGGAGCTAGAGGATTTCAAACCTATTCCAGAAAGAATCCGCGAAGTCATACAGAGACTGGACAGAGGTATCTCACGCAGCCCGCAGAACACAGATGAAACAGGCTCTTTTGAGGCAAATAAAAAATGGCTTATGATTCCTGCCGACATCCGCCAGATGCTCGTCCGGAACGTTTTTTGCGGACATTGCAGGGACACCGTGCAAATTGAGAAATATGTCATCAAGGGGTTCCGCGACAGCGTTGTGCTCGAAGGAAAATGCAAAAATTGCGGCAATGACGTAGTGCGAGTTATTGATTAAGGCATTCGCCGTAAATTTTCCGCACTTTTATAAAACATAGATATTACTGGTTCCTGTTTTGAAAGCCGAGTATCATTTTAGTATAAAGTCAACGCTGGCTACAAAATATATCATTCCCTCCCTCGTGGTGAGGGAATTGGAACTTAAAAACACGGTGGAATCTTTCCACCGTGTTTTTAGCCTTTAATATGTCACCCTGAATCGTGATATCCCTGATTTTTTTATATTCCTAAATCGGGAAATCATCAGTATATTCCTGAAATTATACCCTGTTTAATGTTTATCTTTATTTTCCCTTCTTACCTCATGCCTGCTGATATACACCCACATTGAAATATAAGTCAGGAATAGCAAAACGAGAAACACAGGTGCTGACAATACATTCTGTATCAACAAATTAAGCCACCTCTTTTACTTTAGGCTGTCCAGCGGGAATGGAAAAAACAAATAGAAAATAACCGCTAGCGGGATAGAAATGATCCATGCAGTCACAGGTTTCCGATAATGTATCCACAGGACCACGAATAAAATCAAATTCAGCCAGATGTTGTGCCAGCTGTTCCACCCATTGTCGTAAACAAACATCCCTCTATGCGCGAATAAAGCCTCAATGATTGTGTAAAAGGTTACCCATATGCCGACATAAATAAGCTGGTTCCTTCTTGTTGACGGAAACCGCTGCAGATAAATGATCAATCCGACCGGACAAATCAAAAATGTGAATGCAATGTTGATAATCGAGTGGTTTAGCCAATCAGCTGTTATTCCTCGGAATGCCCATAAAGTGTGATTATAGTAAAGTGTGTTGTACAGCAGGTTCACCATCATAAAAAATAGAATAGTTGAGTATTGCTTTTTCAATTGTGACCAATCAACAAATTTATAAGCGAAAAAAATCCAGACTGCTATCACCAATAACAGATACATGCTTCCCTCTCCCCGAAAATACTGATTTTATCAGTTATTTCCAGCCGAAGAGTTTTTATACAATTCAAAAAGACCTGATACAGAATAGTCAGGTCTCACTAAAAGGTTAGTTAGCTAGAAACAATAGAAAGGACTTTGAAAAGTTTTCTCTGCTTCCGATAAAGCTCTTGCGCTTCTTCAATGGTGATTCCAGCAAAGCGGATTTTTGTTCCAGGCATCGCCTGGGCAAGCAGAGGAAGATCGACAGAAATCACTGTGGCAATCCTTGCGTAGCCGCCTGTCGTCTGTCGTTCTGCCAGCAAAATGATTGGCTGCCCGTTAGAAGGTACCTGGATTCCTCCTGCCGGAATAGCATCAGAAATAATATCAGCTCCGTCAATGTGGTTAAGTTCTGGGCCTGCAAGGCGATAGCCCATCCTGTTTGACTGGGGTGATATCGTGTATTCATTTGATAAAAATCGCTTGATGGCATCAGGATGAAATTTTTCCAGATGAGGGCCGAGAATCACCCGTATTTCAATCTGGGCATGATATTCAGGAATAAAGTCTTTATGTAAAAAGCGATTTTTCCGGACAAAAGGCATTCCCTGTACAATATCTCCTGCATCTAGTGCCCGGCCATTAAAACCGCCCATCGTGCCATTGATAAATGTGGACTTGCTGCCTAGCACGAGCGGGACATCAATTCCACCGGCAAAGCCAATGTACGCCCTTGCCCCGCTTTCCACTTTACCGAATGACAGAATATCTCCTTTTCTAAAAACAAAGCTTTTCCACATCGATACTTTTTTCTTGTTCACCATTGGCTGCAGATTCCCGCCGCAAATGGCCATCGACACATCCTTCAATGCTCCAAGACTAGGTCCCATCATCGTAACTTCCAGCCCTGCTTCATAAAGAGGATTCCCGACCAGGAGATTGGCCATTTGCAAAGAATAGGAATCCAGCGCTCCAGAAGGACTGATGCCATACTGCTGATAACCTGTTCTGCCTAAATCCTGTACTGTTGTCTGCAGGCCCGGTTTTAAGACTTTTAACAAGGGTTCCGTCATGGAGAATCCCAACCTCTGCCGACTTCTATTCCTTCAGCCTTTAATGCCTCATTCAATTTAACTGCAAAGTCGAGTGCCCTAGGTTCATCTCCATGGATGCAAATTGTGTCTGCCTTGATTTCAATGTCTGTCCCGTCAACTGCCTCAACTCTTCCTTCACGTACCATCCGGATCACCCTGTTGATTGCTATTTCAGGATCGTGAATGATCGCGTTTGTATGTGAACGGGGCGTCAACGAGCCATCAGGCTGATAGGTTCGGTCAGCAAACACTTCTTCGGCCACCTGCAGGCCATGTTCCTTTCCAGCTTTCACTAGCGAGCTGCCTGCGAGACCGAATAAAACAAGAGCAGGATTGACATCTGCCACTGCACACGCAACAGCATCCGCGATTGATTTATCCTTCGCAGCCATATTGTACAGCGCGCCATGAGGTTTTACATGAACAACTTTTGTACCGCAAGCTTTTGTTGCTGCAGAAAGAGCGCCAATCTGGTAAACAGTCAGATTGTAGATCTCCTCAGCACTCAGCTTCATTTCTCTCCTGCCGAAACCATGCAGATCTGGAAAGCCAGGGTGTGCGCCAATCCTCACTCCATGTGCTTCTGCCATTTTCACCGTTTCCATCATGACATTATGGTCGCCTGCATGATAGCCGCAGGCGATGTTTGCAGAAGTAATATGCTTTAGCACTTCACTATCATTGCCAATTTTAAATAATCCGAAGCTTTCACCTAAATCACAGTTAAGATCAACAAACAACACTTCCCTCACCTCTTTTCTAACCTGTTTACCTGGTATGCATCGCCCACTTGTTTTATCGTTAAAAATTGCTCCTCACTGATTGGCACAAATTTAATATAATGACCAGAACTCAACAGGAACGGATTCTCCTTCTCCGGAGAAAACAAGGTAACAGGAGTCGTACCAATAATCCTCCATCCTGAAGGAACGTCTGCAGGATAAATCCCTGTTTGATTCCCGCCAATCCCGACAGCACCTGGCATCACATTTTGCCTTGGCATCTCAAGCCTCGGCACTGCCAGCTTTTCAGGCAAGCCTCCGAGATAAGGAAACCCAGGCATGAATCCCATCATATAGATGAGGTATTCCCTGTTTGCGTGAAGATTGATGACTTCCTGCTCTTCCAGGCCATGATAATCAGCGACATAAGCCAAATCCTGGCCGAATTCTCCGCCATAACAAACCGGGATTTCATAGACAAGCGGCCTGTCTGTTTTAGTTTGCCCCGGTGACATACCGAGTCTTTCAAGCTCTGCTTTTAGTGAATCATAAGGGATGATCTCAGGTTGATAATATATCGTCAGAGACGTATAGGCAGGAACCCATTCTATGATGCCTCTAATCTTTTCTTTTTCCAGTTTGCTGACGAAAAGCTGTATTTGCCTGTTCGTTTTTTCATTAATTTCATTACTGAATGACAAAACTACAGCTAAATCACCCAGCGGCGAGATTGCATACATCATTCTTTCTCTCCTTTAAAAAATGCCAGACATGTTACATCTGGCATCACCTTTTATTGTCGCACTCCAACCGTGACACACGTTTCAACAATTACCTTCAGTGCCTCGGCCATTGTTTCCTGGGGCAATGACGGCAGTGAGGGATTGATGGCTGACATTTTTGTCGATGCAGGAAAGTGGATAAATCCAGCCTTGATGTGCAGATTGTTTTTCCGGATATGATTTAAAACAGCATATAGGGTGTTATTGCAGATAAATGTACCGGCACTGTTTGACACAGCAGCAGGAATATCCATCTCCTTCAGATTCTTCTCAATCAGACGATTGGGCAGAGTAGCGAACAAGCCGTCGGGGCCATCCTCATCGATCATTTCATCTGTGGGGATCTGGCCTTTATTATCTGGGTAAGGATCACCTGAACCTGTATCCTTGATATTGATTCCGATCCGCTCCGGAGTAATCGCCGTCCTGCCTGCTGCCAGACCACAGGAAATCACCACATCAGGCTGGAAATCGTCCATCTTTCTAATCAACTCTTCCGCACACTCATCATAATTGACCGGCAAAAGGATTGTTGAGATTTCAACATTCTCTATCTCAAACTTCTCCGCTTCCAGCAACAATTCCTCAGTAGGATTAATCTTCATTTTGCCAAACGGCTCAAAGCCGGATATTAGAATTTTCATATAGAAGACCCCGTTTCTCGGTTTAAATTTAAATTGGATGTATTAAAAATTTTACTATAGTTAACTATAGATATATACCTTTTAAACTCGTAATATTGGTTTTAGTTTTAATATTCTAATAATAACAGGTGATCAAATGGAAATAGAATACGGCAAAGCAACGGAGCTTGAATTGCAAGAGATTTTTAGCATGGCGGGTGTGAATAGGGCCGAAGCTACGGGGATACAGGCAGATAATAACCAAGAAGAGATGATAGAAGCTTATAAGAATTCCCTAGACCAGGGTGCTTATTTTCTTGTTGCGCGAACTCAGAAGTCTTTGATTGGCTGGGTACTGGTGGACCGCAGCCTGGACTGGTTCACCCAGAAGGAGATCGGCTGGATCAGTGATGTTTATGTAAAACAGTTTTACAGGCAGAATGGTGTCGCAAAATCCTTGATTGAACAAAGCCTGGTAGAATTTAAGCACCTTGGATATAACGATGTCCGCCTGAATGTCTTTTCATTTAACGAGAAAGCAATTCGTTTATACGAAAAGCTAGGCTTCAAAGACGTCAGCAAATTCATGAGGGTTGAAATATAGGCAAAAATTACTCATCCAAATGTAAAGGAAACTAAGAAAATATAACTGAATAAATTTATAATTCCATTACTCTCTTCATACAGAAATGACACGGGCTCTAAACATTTCTCCGTTAATCTATCATTGTTACATAAATTATGCAGAGGAGATGGAGAAATGAAGAAAACATTAATCGGAACTGGAGTTGCCTTAACCCTCATGCTTAGCCCTTTCCAGCAGGCGTTTGCTGCTGAACCTACCACTGGTGAATTGAGGCAGTTTGACACTGTCGCCCACCGCGGGGCTGCAGGTTATGCACCAGAAAACACAATCGCTGCATTTGATAAGGGGCTGGAAATGAAGGCTGATTACATTGAAATCGATGTTCAGCGCAGCAAGGATGGTGAATTGGTTGTCATTCATGACACAACTGTTGATCGGACAACAGATGGCACTGGCAAAGTAGGCGACCTGACACTTGAAGAACTGCGAAGTCTGGATGCGGGTAGCTTTAAGGGTGAACAATTTGCTGGAGAAAAAATCCCTACCTTCGAAGAAATACTCGACCGTTACCATGGTAAAATCGGTATTTTGATAGAATTGAAGGCACCTCAGCTTTATCCCGGAATCGAAGAAACTGTGGCAGAGGAATTAAAGACGAGAAATCTGGATAAGCCGCAGAACGACAAGATTATTATCCAGTCCTTTAACTTTGAATCAATGCAAAAAATGGATGCCCTGCTACCGGAAGTTCCGATTGGTGTTTTAACCTATTCAAGTTCCCATACAACGGATGCTGCACTTCAGGAATTCGCAGCATACGCTGATTTCTTCAACCCAAGCTACGGACTCGTCACAATGGAACTGGTCGATAAGGTCCACAGTCTTGGAATGGAGATTCAGTCATGGACAGTACGAAGCCCTGAGGCAGCCCAATTC